>DKPS01000272.1 GCA_002471345.1 Saprospiraceae bacterium UBA7328 | reverse complement strand
TAAGTAACGTAAGTCTTCAAAATCAATGCCGTTATTCTCAGAATAATAGTTGATTTTCAAAATAGTGCAATTTCAAAAAGGTCAGATAAGTTTAAAGGCTTTTTGCTCTTTATTTTGTAAGTAAGTCCAATTATGAAGCAAGTATCTATAGGTGAAGTGTTAATTTCCTATATACCGTTGAATTTTATATGATAATCTTCAATATCCTGTTGCCTGTAATTGTACAGCGGCTCTATTTAGCAAACAACTGTCCAATATCATTAAAAGCTTTGAATTCCAATGCATTTCCACATGGATCCAAGAAAAACATAGTGGCTTGCTCTCCTGGTTCGCCTTTAAATCTGATATATGGTTCTATAATGAACTCCATATCGTATTCTTTCAGTCTAAGGACCATAGCTTCCCAGTCTTCCATTTTAAGCACTACTCCATAATGAGGGACTGGAACAGCATGACTATCCACTGCATTAAAATGATGATTTTGTTTTTCTCCTTCTTTGTAGTGAATCACAAATTGATGCCCGTAAAGGTTAAAATCGACCCATACTTCAGATGACCTTCCTTCTTCGCAACCTAGGACATCTCGATAGAATGTTCGAGCTGCATCGAGATCATTTACTGGAACCGCTACATGAAATGGTTGCATATCTATATGGATTTGAATGAGGTCTCAAAAGTAAGACTCCCTTTTGACTTTTGGAATTTTAGACATAACAGGTTTTAGGATACCTGCTATGTCATTGATTTATTTATATTTTAGTCATCCCATCTTATCCAGTCTTTAGAAAATCCAAACTTCAGTCTCAATCCAATGACCGGTGAAGAAAGATCTGCATATTCTAGAGTATTAACATTCACATTATTCACAAATCGATATCCTGCTTCTACTCCAATTCTAAACCACTGGAGCACGTTCATTTCGAGCCCTACATTGGGTTGTAAAATAAAGACTCTATCATCTACTTCATTTGTGACTTCCAGTTTCCCACCTCCTGCTTGAAGATAGAATATTGGATGAATCACTTGATGAGAATTAGGTGTATAACCAAGTAGAAAATCGCTACCACCTATTTGTGCAGCGCGTCCATCAGTGAGAGTAAGATCTGTACCATAACCTGTCCACCCAAAAAGGAAATTATGATTAATTAATAAAGTGTTCTATTGAACCCACATTACATCTTGAACAATAACTTGAGCAGTAAATCCATCTGGCATAATTTCACCCATGTTTGAATTAGTAACTCCTGATCCTCCAAATTCACCATTCATAAACTTAAGTGCATCAGCTACAGATGAAAAACGATCCCATGTCATAACTGTAGAATATTCTTCTTCAAGATTATTAAGTTTTTGACCTACACCCCATGCAGTTCTACCGCCCATATTTTTCTTAAATGCAGGGCCCCATAGATTTACATTTTCATCAATAAATTGATTTTTAGCAGCTGGTCTTCCAAAATTCCATATCGAGGCTGTCCCCTCACCTTGAATAGATGATTTGGCAGCCCAATGAGTAACTCCCATTCCGGTTGTTAGATGACCTGTAGAAATAAGTTCTTGATCTATTCCTAAAATTGATTTAGGATCCCAAATAGAGAGATCTGTCATTTGCTCAGCAGTTTCATACCAATTAACAAAAGCGTGGTTCCATGTATCAGTTCCACCACCAACTCTAGCAACTAGTCCCCAAGATAATTGTTTTCCAGCATCTATATTAGCTTTAGCAACTTTAGACCAATAATTAGTCTCTAGCATTTGAAACTCTGCAATGTTCTCCTGAGGAACATTAACAAAAGTTATTGAATAGTATTGAGCGTTTACACTAATACTAAACGCAAATAAAATAATAAATAATAATTTTTTCATAATTGTTTTGGTTTATATTTTGTGAAAGCCCAATATAGATATAAATTAACCTTATTCCATTATCAGCTTTACATTTAGTTAAAAATTTATCAAATTCAAAATAAAAAGATATTTAAATTGAAGTAATTTGAAATTTATATGTCTAAACTGAAATTTCTTAGGCCATTTTTGATTTTAGTTATAGTAATGTTTTTATTTAGTGTATTACTAAGTGTTTTTAAATGACAGAAGAACATTTTTTTCAATGCCCACACTGTTGGGAAGAGATTTCAATGATAATTGACAAATCAGTATATGGTGATTCTTACATAGAAGATTGCGAAGTATGTTGTAATCCCATTGATATATCTTATGCATCAAATGGTCATGAAATAACAGGTTTTTCAGCGGATTCAATAGAACAGTAGTATAAAATTTTTAATTTTATTAAAGATGATAACAAAAGAAGAAATAATTAAAGCTCAAAAAGAATGGTCTGAAGGAATCATTAAGATGGGTGAGATCTCAAATAATAGAGAACTACTAGAATCGTTTGTTAGTGATTTCCTAGATGACGTTTACAACTTCCAAGAAAAGGTTTTATTTAAGCCTACTAAAGCTAAAATAGAACAGTTTAGAAACAATAAAGAAACTGCTATTTCATATTTTATTGCTGGAGATGATAAAAAATGTAAAGAAGATAATGGGTTTGCTTTATCAAAATGGTCAAAAATAATATTTGAAAACTCTGATATTATCATAAAAGAAAATCAAGGTTTGGCCATGGGTAATTATACTTTTGAAAATAATGAGTCTAGAATTAAAGTTGAATACTCATTTGGATATATAAAAATTAACAAGTCAATTAAGATTAATCTGCATCACTCATCAATTCCTTATCAAAATTGAATTTATCATTGTAAGTAGTATAGGCATTATACGCCCCGCCCCAAAGCCCAGTAAAGCGCACCTTACCTTGGCCAAACAAAGTTTCTTCACTTTGACCAAAAGAACTTACACTTAAAAAAGTGAAAATGATAATTGCTAGTAGAGTGTTGTAGATTGTTTTCATGTTTAATACGTTTTATTTTCTAATTATAAGATAAGGCGATAGTGCTAAGGGTTGCACAGCTTTTAGATCAATCCACCTTTCTTTAAGAAGTTCATAACGATATTTTGAAATTTTTAACTGATTGAAGCATTTCTTATAATTTAGAAATGAAAAAATTATTAATTAGACCAACATTTTGCTACGAGTTTTCGTCTTTATAAATGAAAGTTAATTAACATGAAAAAGATAGTTTTTATACTAGCATTACCCTTCTTAATTGGTTTTTCATCATGTACAGAGGGCGAAACTAACGAAGTACAAATCGAAGAAGGCACTTTTATTTTTGGAAGCTTTAATGGTTTTTGTCAGGGCAATTGCACCCACCTTTTCAAATATGAAAATGATCATGTATTTAGAGATGAAATGGATAGATTTGATGAAGACAATTTTACATTTTCTTCTGATGCAGAGGATGACATAAAAGAAATCGCCCAAAGGCTATTTTCAGAATTTCCTGAATTTCTCAAAGATTCTGAGCAAGAAGTATACGGCTGTCCTGGTTGCACAGATCAAAGTACATTATACATTAGATTAGGGGAGTCAGAAAGTGTGCAGTCATGGAGATTGGATTCTTTTGAACAAGAAGATTGGCCTCAAGAATTAAAGGATTATGTCAGACTATTGGTTACTGAATTGGATAAAATTATAATCTTTTAATGATGTCTTTAAGACGGTAGTGGATATAGCACAACATCTACTCTCCTATTTTGAGCTCTTCCTCTCCATGTCTCATTATTAAACTCTGGATTTTCTAAGCCATGATCTTTTATGAAAATTTTCTCTTTGGGTAAATCTCTTGAAATGAGCAGCTGCTTTGTAGCCCAACTTCTCATTTGAGAAAGTTGTTTATTAAATTTTATACTTCCTACATTATCTGTATGGCTGTGAATATGAATTTCATAATTTTCGAGCATTTCACCATCTAAAAAATCTATGAGTTCCTGTCCTTGCTCTTCATCGATGTAGTAACTACCTCCACCAAAAAAAACACTCTTAATCTTGAGCTCTAGAGGTTTTTGTGCATTAATGGGAGAGATATCGCAAAGGAATATGAGACTAAATAGAACTACAAATGTTCCAACACACCGATAAGTGGAAATAACCACTACACAGCCTCAACTAATGTTTCAGATACAGCAGGTTTTACCCATCCAAATTGGTCAATATGCTTTCCACTTCTTAATCCATTTATGATTTTCTTTAACCTAGGACCTATAGTGTAGCTCTCAGGGTCAAAATCCATCACTTTTTCGCGATAAGCAATCTGATGAACAGGAGAAATCACAGCTGCTGTGCCTGTCCCCCAGACTTCTTTGACATGGCCCTTTTTATACGCTTTGAGTATTTTTTTAATTGAAAGATCCATTTCCACAACATCACGGCCTTCTGCTCTAAGTATCTTTATCACTGAGTCTCTGGTTATTCCCTTCAGTATTGCTCCATTATGCTTAGGTGTCATTATTTTATCACCTACAACAAAAAAAATATTCATTGTACCCACTTCTTGGATATAGGTAAATTCATATGGATCCATCCACATCACCTGATCATAACCTGCTTCTACAGCTTTCATAGCTGGATATAATGAAGCTGCATAATTACCTGCTGTTTTTGCCTCCCCTACTCCACCAGGCGTAGCTCGTACATAAGTTTGCTCTGCCCTAAGACTTACAGAATTACTGTAATATGCTCCGACAGGGCATGTAAACACCACAAATTTGAACTCCTTTGATGATCTGACACCAATGTACTTTTCTGTCGCGAACATATAAGGTCTTACATACAAAGCAGAATCCGGGACGGTAGGTATCCAATCCTTATCTAAAGTGACCAATTCATTTATAGCCTGCATGAATAATTCCTGCGGCACCTCAGGCATACACATTCGTCTAGCAGATGCATTGAGTCTTTTGGAGTGCATTTCTGGTCTGAAAAATAGTGGAACTCCCTCAGCATTCTTTGACGCTTTCATTCCTTCAAAAATGCTTTGCCCGTAGTGCAAAGTGAGGTTAGCAGGATGAATACTGAAATCTTCAAATGGCTTGATTTCAGGCTTTTGCCATTCCCCATCTCTATAATCCATCACAAACATGTGATCAGAATATACAGTACCAAATGCTGGTGGTTCGGACATATCAAGATTGTTCAATTTAGACTGAACTATTGGAGTGATTTTGATCGCGGACATACCTCTACATGATTTTCTTACTCTAATATCAGTCATTTGATATTTGTAAGCAAGGTTTAAGCCGTAAGCATTTCACTTTTGTAGATTATATCTTATTCGTGATAAATGTTTAAGCCTTTGGGTAAATACTATTAGATTTTTAATATGAGGATCAACAATTATCTTTTACCATTGTATTTTGTGATATGCATTTATCATTTTACAATTTCAAACGTTACGATATAATTGAAAACTCGATAGAAATCGAACATAAAGTTCATTGGAAAAATGATGCCTCAACTCTTGTTATTGTGACATCTGATTATCAAAATCCTGAACTCAAAATATTGTTACATAAAATACTGAATGCCATAAACTGTAGTGAAGAAAACACCTGTCTTATAGAGCTTCAAGAGACCCATCGACTGAAATTAATAGATCTAACTCAATATCATTCAGCTCATTCTATCATTTGTATTGGATTAAAACCACTTGAACTAGGACTGAATATTGAAGCTAATTTGTTTCACAAAAAATCATTGTTAAATAAATCCATGCTTTTCAGCCCTTCTCTTAGCGAATTGGAACAAAACTTAGACTATAAGAAAATGCTTTGGGCGGAGTTAAAGAATCATTTTACAATTGAAACTTAAATCAATAATTCTCATCATGAAAAATTTGTCAACTTATTTCTTCATAATCTTTTTAGCGATACGGGTAACTGGGCAAACGTTTAGTTCTACCGATCCGGATTACACCATGTATGTTCAAGCTGGTGAAAAGGCTCTGAAAGCAATGGAGTATGACTCATGTATCTATTATTATCAAAAAGGATTCAAAATCAAACAAACCAGTTATCTAAGTACTTTAAGAAATGCTGCATGTGCTCATAGCAAAGGAAGTTATGACTACAGAGATGAACAATTAAAAATAGCTTTTGAAATCAATTGGGGTGGATCAAAACAGATTTATAATGATTACGATGAATTTAAATACCTGAGAGGGACTGACTTCGACAACCTTATTCAAGAATTGTATGAAAGAAGTGCTAAAGCATCTGGTGTCAACTTGGAAATGATGGAAGAATTTGAGACTCTCAGATATGAAGATCAGAGATATAGGCAGCAAATGAGAAACTATGAAAATGGATCTCCTCAAATGGATTCTCTCTGGGGATTACAAAGTAAAGCCGATTCCAAAAATACAGAACGAATAATTGAGGTCATTGAAGAACATGGTTACCCTGGAAAATCTATGGTCGGTCCGGGGCATGCATCCACTGCGTTCTTAATAATACAACATGCTGATCTTGAAATACAACAGAAATATCTCACACTCATCACTAATGCCGCAGATGCAGGTGAAGTGCAATGGTCTTCTGTAGCTCTCTTATTAGATAGAGTGAGGATGCGAGAAGGCAAATCGCAAATCTATGGAAGTCAACTTACTGGGCATCCAAGCCAAGAAGGTTATGTCTTTCATGAAATAGAAAATCCATATCAGATTGATAGCATTAGAGCCTCTGTTGGACTAGGGACAATCTCGGAATATGCTAAATTTTTGAGTTAGAATGGGATGTAGAAGAGCACATCAAAGAGGTGAAAGAAATGAAAGCTTATGATGAGGCTAATCTAAAAAAGGAGTAATCCAACTTCTATCCCTTTTGAGTTTTCTTATTTCTAATCTAGTATCACATCTTGTGGATAATTTTAAGTGAATAATGAAATATCAAACCAATGTAGACGAAACCATATTCGTGTCTGAAATCGTCCCTGAGCGTAGCTATATGTTCAATCAAGACTTAAAAACTGGATTGAGTATAATTTGGAATAAAGAGGGTGAAACAAATCTAAAAATTGACAATGAGGTTATAACTATTGAAGAGGACTGTGCTATTTTTCTGACTGAATTCCACAAGATCGATGAAATTATCTTTAAAAAAAATGAACGTGATCCAATTCAATAGAGCTTTCTATTGCATTGACGATTCTGATCATGAAACAGGGTGCAAAGGTTTATTGTTTTTCGGCGCATCTAAGATCCCAAAAATTGCTATTCCAAAAAAGAAAAAGAAACAATTCCATCTTTTATGGGAGGTTCTAATGATGGAAATGGAAGAAAGTGATGATCTAAAACTAGAAATGCTGCGCAATCTTTTGAAAAGGTTTTTGATTCTCTTTTTAAGAATTTATAAAAATCAGAACGATAGCTTACCCAACGACAACATAAGTATAGGTCTAATCAGGGAATACAACTTTCTTGTAGAAAAGAATTATAAAGAGTTAACTAAAGTATCAGACTATGCCAAATTGTTATTCAAATCTCCCAAAACTCTCTCCAATATTTTTAAAAAGTACATAGATAGAACACCAATACAGATCATCAATGAAAGAAGATTATTAGAAGCTAAAAGGCTTTTAAAATATACTGAAAAATCAGTGCAGGACATTGCATATGAGTTAAATTTTAAGGACGTTCCATCTTTTAGTAATTTCTTCAGTAGTCAGATTGGAATTCCCCCTTCCAAATTCAGATTACCGTAGCCAACTTCAAAACGGGAATTATTCACAATTCAAAAGGAAGCCGCCCTAACACGATATCCTTTCTTTACCTATAAATTTGTGATTACAATAAAAGGAGAATTATGAATAAGCAAGTAGCTACATTCGGAGGTGGATGTTTTTGGTGTATAGAAGCCATAGTCCAAAGGTTAGAAGGAGTCACAGAGGTGATTTCAGGATATGCTGGTGGAGCAACAACAAATCCTAATTATAGAGCAATTTCTACAGGCACCACTGGACATGCTGAAGTAGTACAAGTCACTTTTGATTCAGATATAATAAGCTATGAGGATCTTATCACCATTTTTATGACTAGTCATGATCCCACTACACCCAACAGACAAGGGGCCGATAGAGGAACACAATATAGATCTATCATTCTATACCATGATACAAAACAAAAACAAACTGTAGACATGGTTTTAAAAAGTCTAAAAAGCTCATTCCCTAACTCAATAGTCACTGAAGTAGCCCCATTGGAAGCATTTTACAGTGCTGAGAGATATCATCAAAATTATTTTAATAGTAATTCTACCGCTGGATATTGTCGGGTAGTTATTGATCCGAAAATCAAAAAGCTAAGGGAGAAATATGCTGATAAATTGAAAAAAGAAATGATGGATTGAATAAATCCTAATTTGAAATATAAAAGGAATAATATACAAGACAGAATAATGAGTTACGGTATAGAAAGTAAAAATGCCCCAGAATTCAATATTCCTAAATGGATAGATCGTTATGGAAATGAGACTGGTAGTATAAAGCTCAAAGATTATGAAGAGAAATTCAAAGTAATCTATTGTTTTCAGGCATGGTGCCCAGGTTGTCATAGCAGAGGACTACCTTCATTGAAGAAAATGGTGGATGCACTAGAAGGCAATGACAAAGTTGTTTTCCTTGCTATTCAGACAGTGTTTGAAGGCAGACATGCTAATACTTTTGAGAAGTTAAAGGAGATACAAAAGGAATATAGTATATGCATTCCTTTTGGACATGATGAAGGAGACGAATCAACAGAAAATATATCTTCAACTATGAGAAACTATCGGACAGGTGGTACCCCTTGGTTTATTTTAATTGATCAAAACAATAAGGTCATTTTTAATGATTTTAACTTAGATGATAATAAAGCGATTGAATATTTGAAAGAATTAAAATGAACGGAACAAGAAACACATTGAAATATTCTCAATTGATTCATGACAAGAAGAATCAGCAGTTTAGAATCTCAATAGAAGAGGTTATAGCCAAAGTAGATTATAGAATGAGAGAAGGACTCATGCTCTTAGTACATTCTGAAGTGCCATATAGTTTAAGAGGTCAAGGCATTGGTCGAGTCTTAGTAGAGAAAGTATTTGAGTATATCGATGTTCACAATTTAAAGGCATCAGCTTTATGCTCATTTATAGCCGCTGTAGCCAATAAGAGTGATAAATGGAAAGAGATAATTTCATGAAGAAGTTGAATATACAAGACACCTTTAACACAGTGCTTCCTGCAGATCCTAAAAGTGAAAATACTCGTAGGCAAGTATTTGAATCTTGCTTTTCATTCGTAACTCCTAAAATGCCGGCTGATCCTACATTACTTCATGTATCTGAAGAAACGCTCAGGGTTATTGGACTCGATCAAATTGACTCAAAAAGTGATGATTTTTTGAAGGTGTTCTCAGGAGCCAAAATATTAAAAGGAACAGATCCTTATTCTATGTGCTATGGTGGTCATCAATTTGGCAATTGGGCTGGACAGCTGGGGGATGGAAGAGCAATCAACTTAGCAGAAGTGGTACATCAAAACAAAAGGTGGGCCTTACAATTAAAAGGAGCTGGAGAAACTCCATACTCGAGATCTGCGGATGGATTAGCCGTGTTAAGATCGTCCATTAGAGAGCATCTGTGTAGCGAAGCCATGTATCATTTAGGTGTACCAACTACACGGTCCTTGTCTCTTATGTCATCAGGTAACAATGTACTGAGAGATGTGATGTATGATGGCAATCCCTCTTATGAAAAAGGAGCAATTGTGTGTAGAGTTGCCCCGTCATTTATTCGATTCGGAAATTTTCAAATTCTTGCTGCAAGAAAAGATGTAAAGACATTAAAACAGCTGACAGATTACACTATCAAGTACTTCTTTTCTAATATAGAAATGGATATCAAAGAAGGATATATCCAATTCTACAAAGAAGTATCAGAAAAAACGTTGGAAATGGTAATTCATTGGCAGCGTGTTGGATTTGTCCATGGAGTCATGAATACAGATAACATGTCAATACTAGGATTGACTATCGATTATGGTCCATATGGATGGCTGGAAGGATATGATCATGCATGGACACCAAATACTACCGACAATGGACAACGCAGATATCGATATGGATATCAACCGCATATTGCTCTTTGGAATCTTGCCCAATTGGCGAATGCCATGCTATTATTAATAGAAGACCCAAAGCCACTAGAAGCAATCATTGAAAAATACAAAATAGATTATCATTTGAAATATGTGGAAATGATGAAAAGCAAACTAGGGCTAACAGAAGAGAATGAAACCGACAAAGGATTAATTAGTGAATTGGAAGATTTACTTCAAATGACCGAAACGGACATGACCATATTTTTTAGAAGTTTAGCAAAAATTAATAAAGTCAAAATGAAAGGTGAAGGCAAAGAATTTTTGGATCCTTTACTAAAAGCATTTTATGAGCCCGAAAAAATTAATTATGAGCTTACCGATAGTTGGAGAAGCTGGCTAAACAAATACATCGATCGATTAGGGCAAGAAAGTACGTCAAATGAAGAAAGAAAGACCAAAATGGATAAGGTAAATCCAAAGTATGTGCTCAGAAATTATATGGCACAACTGGCAATAGACAAAGCAGATAATGGTGATTACTCTTTAATTGATGACTTATACCAAATGCTAAAAACCCCATATGATGAACAACCCAAAAACGAAAAATGGTTTACTAAAAGACCTGAGTGGGCAAGAAATAAAGTGGGCTGTTCAATGCTTTCATGCAGTTCATAGGTAAAGAATCTAAGAAAAACTGATCCAAAGGAAAACGAGAAAACAAATGGTTTTGAAATGGCTCAACATTTTAAAATTTATCAATAATGGGAATCAGATACTAAACATAGAAAGTAGAGGTCGAAAGGTGATCTCATCTATTCTTGGGAATGTTTAGAATTACTTGAAAAATAGATTCATGAGAAAACTTATTGTTAATAAATGTGTAGTCTTATAAGCTAGAATTAAATGCAAGTATCTGTCGAGATTATCAACTGAGTTGGAAAGAATTTAATCAATGGATTACCAATTGATAAAAAGGAAAATATGGATATAGTAAAATCATTATTAAGTTTTATTAAGCAAAATGATCAAGAAAAAGCCTCTAAAACTCCAGCGGGCATTTGTCCAAATTGCTGGGGAAGAGAGGAATATGGGGGCCATTTTTATAAAAGATTAAAACAAGAAAACCTCAATTCCCATAGCCAAGATTCCAACGTAGGGTGGATCAATGCATATGCAAATAAAAATCTAAAAGGGATTGCACTAAGGAGAGAAGGAAATGGTGAAACATTAGTATGTGAATCTTGCAAAGTGAGTTATCAGCATTCTGACATTCATACTGATGCATAAAGTAACAATGGCTAATTATCTTTTAGATCCTAAAAGGTATGAACTGAGATCAGGCAAAGATCAAAACTCCCCATTATGTCCTTTTGGCAATAGGTATGAATGGATAGGATATGATAAAAATGAAGAGGAATATATAAGATTTACCAAATCTGTTTTTAAACTTCTAGTAAAGGAGATTAATTAACTTCCATTTTTCTTTAATCAAAAGAAAAAGCCCTCCAACAATGAAGACTCAGGAGAAGTCTAGAACAAGAGAATGAATAATGCATCAACTATTCGGTCCAATAGTCCACAACAAACACTTTTTCAATAGAAGGTCCAATTAACTCCACAAACGCTTTATGTGCTGGGTGAGGCAAGTAAATCTCTCTACCTTTTTCAGTATGAAAAGTCACCTGATAAACATGGGTGAAATCTTGATCTAATCCTTCAGGGCTATTATTAATCCCCCATTCAAATCCTTTGATTTCAGGAATTTCGTTTTGAAGATTTGCAAATGCCTCATTGATCTCATTTACTTTTTCTTCAGTTGCTTCTTCTTTATATTTGAAGACCACAACATGTTTTAATACTTTATCTGGAGTGTTATCCACCAATTCTTTTTCTTTATTATCTGGCAAGTCACTAGATGTTGATGCGTTATTACAACCTGTTGCCACTGCAACTACAAGAGACATGAAAAAGATAGTTTCCTTTAGATTCATTGACATTGAAATGATATTTACAAATACGTTGTTTCCTTAAGAAAAACAATAAAAAAAGAGCTTCATTAAGAATTAAGCTCTTTCAAAATAGTGCCCGAAGAGGGAGTCGAACCCTCACGCCCATAAAGGACACTAGGCCCTCAACCTAGCCTGTCTACCAATTCCAGCATCCGGGCAGAATGCAATTGGATCGCAAATATATACTGTTAACCTATTTCTTGTACTTTTTTAAGACCTTAGAATTTAAAACCTGCTGTCACAATCAAATTTGCATTATTCACCTTATTTGTTACAGAAGGTTCCCTACTGATATCAGATAATAAATATGGGGAATAAGGAGCTTCTACGTCTTGTATTTGATATGCCAGATCTATGTAATTCTTATTTCCCCTTAGACCTAGTCCTAAAGAGATTTTAGGTGATATTTCATCACTACCTATATTATATGGATTGCTTAACTTCTCGTAGCCTCCTCTCAATCGAAAAGCACTATACCCTACTTCTACACCAAATCGCAGATTAAGCGCGGACGTAAGAATATCATCGATATCTGCATTCAATTCATTTTGGAATTCTAAATCACCAGCAGCATCAGAATTGGAAGTTAGATTAAATTTATTTTGAGTGAATGAAACGTATTCTGCTTCAGCACTTACAAAACCTCTCAGCTTTCCAGCTCTGTAGAGATAACTCGCCCCTCCCATTATACGCATTGGGGTAGTCAGTTGATATTTGAAATTACTTTCTGGTGAATTTGATTCAAGATTCATCTGAGTCTCTGTAGTCAGATCATGCCTTACATCAGTAAAGAAGACATCTCTTAAAAATAATATGGATGGGCTATGCACTGATGCACCTAATCGCAAATTTCTATTTGCTTTATAAATAATCCCAACCTTTGCATTAATTCCAACACCCGTAGTCTCTAAGGACTCTACAAATTCAAGGCTATTGAAGAAAGGTATATCATCGTTTGGGTCCGTCTCTGTATATATTTTGGCTTCATCAAACTTGACAACCGGAATACCTAAAGTAGCACCTACTGATAGTTTATTCCTCATATTTCCTCCCATAGATATGAAAATTTCTCTTTGACTTCCAGAACGCTCTACGGATTGCATCTTCATGACCGTACCTGTATATCCTACAAAATCTGACTCATAAAAGTCATCATCCTCAAAATCATAAAGCAGTTGTACATCATAGGCTAAGCCTCCTTCAAAATTGTCTAATTGATCAGGAGAAAAACCATCTGCCCTTTCCGTAAATCGATCTACGATAGTTCCCTGAGTATTGCCGGAAAACTGGAAGTTTTGGTGAAATAAATTAGTAGTATTCATTCCAATAGCAAGATTCAGCGTCTCCCATGTAGGCGAAGGATTTCTTTTAACAAATACTGCTGCTATTTGATTGATTGATCCAGTTGATTTATTCATGGTAGTACCATTTCCTTCTAGAATAGACTCTGTATCTCTATTTAGAAAATCAAGAGAGAAGGCAAATTCTGACCTTCTGAATTCTGCTATCCCAGCAGGATTGGTTGATGCTGTTCCTAACTCGGCACCTAGAGACATAAAAGCATTTCCTGCACCAATTGACCTAGCACTACTCCCATAATTCAATAATGAATATCGTACTGCATCGTCCACTGTTTGTCCAAAGCTAATAGTCGCTGTGCTCATCAGCAGTATCCACCAAAATACCTTTTGAGACATATGTTTGTTTTTTGAAAAGTTGATCAAAAGTAAAATGATTCTTTGTTAATCAAGGAATACAGTTTTCAAATTGAAGTATAGATTCAAAATTGAAGTATAAAAAAGGGCAAAATCATAAGTATACGAGATTGCCCTTCTTATTATTTCAGCTTTACAAGCTGCTATATTATTATCTTTTCCTGCTTGAAGAACTTCTTCTTGAGGATGAAGATCTAGGAGAAGAGCTTCTACTAGAACTTCTTGTCGCGCTATTGCTTCTTGATCCTGCACTTCTAGACGATGCTCCACTACTTCTATTTGTACGTGAAGGTCTGATAGAAGAGTTATTACTTCTTGATCTTGAAGAATTCATCCCAGAAGATCTCCTTGTTGTATTTGCTCTTCTTGTAGAAGAACTATTTCTCCTTGAAGAAGAATTTCTTATAGAATTAGTATTTCTCCTAGAAGTTCTTTCTTTGGTAATACTTCTTTTGTTAGAATTATTATTTCTAGCAGAAGTCGAACGTGCTCTTGATCTACCATTTTCAGATACTTGTCTCGAAGATGTAGTCCCTCTAGCATTTGCAATTCTAGAATTGCTTCCTGTGCTCCTTTGAGTTGCGGTTGTGCGACCTCTATATCCTGACTGAGAGACTTTTGTTCTAGATATCTGAGAATTTGTCACTTGATTAGCTACACCTCTTTGTACTGGAAAAGCATTATTCACCCTAGAAAACCCACTTATTGGTGGGCAATAATAAGCTCCACCACCACCAAATGCTCCAAATCTATTTCCTGCAAATCCACCTCCGTAGGCCCCTCCAAATCCACTTCTACCAAATGCACCAGAATTTCCAAATCTTGATCTATTTTGAGCTCTTCTATAATCAGAATAGGATATTGCACCTGAAGTATATAAGTACAGAAGATCAGCACTATTCACTCTTCTGAATCTATTCCCAACATTTATATTAATAGACAGCCCATTTCCACCATATACATATGGATTCAAATATGCATTACTGAATGATCTAGAGTAGAATGGGTCATACCAGAACCTAGATGAATAACCTCTGTCTAGATATACTGGATTAGTATAGAGATAGCTGTAATAATTATTAGTTCTGTAGCCTCTGTTAAATCTATTGATTCTTCTCGAATACTCATAACCTTGATAGTAATCATCATTGGCATTATAATCGTCAAAGTAATCATAGCTTTCTTCATCTACTACCTCAAATGCATAATCATCATCTGTATCATAGCTGTAATCATCATAAGAAACCGATGCGTAATCATCATCAGATGAATCATAATACAAGTCATCAAACTGCGCATAAACAGTACTACCTGCTAATGTGAGGACGATGAGGAGAAAAATAGTCTCTTTTAAAGTTTTCATATTTTGACTTTTAAAATATTGTTTGAATTTTCAGTGCGCTATTTCTAACAACCACAATTTATACATTTAGACGCATGATTTCTGTTAAGGTAATGCGAAAAAGGTATTTTTTTATAGTTAATGTTTGTTAAACAGCACATTTCAATGAGTACAATGTGAAATTAAGCAACTTACGTTCCAATGAATTTTGGTTTAACCTTTTGATAACGGAAGTGTTCTGATTTGACAAAATGTTCATTGGTTAAGAAAGAGAATAGTTGCATGTTTGCACAAATTTTAATGAGCATTGAGCTCGCATTAATCAAAGTAGGAGAATATAATAAATGGCAAAAGAGATTACTCCACGTTCTGAAAACTACTCTCAGTGGTATTTAGATATAGTGAAAAAGGCAGATCTAGCAGATAATTCTGCAGTAAGAGGATGTATGGTAATCAAGCCCTCAGGGTATGCCATATGGGAAAACATGAAGGCCCAATTGGATAAGATGTTTAAGGACACAGGTCATGTTAATGCCTATTTTCCTCTTTTTATTCCCAAAAGTTTTCTCAGTAAAGAAGCTGATCATGTAGAAGGCTTTGCTAAAGAATGTGCGGTGGTAACTCACCACAGATTAATGAACAATCCCAATGGACCAGGTGTAGTAGTAGACCCAGAGGCAAAACTTGAAGAAGAGCTCATAGTTAGGCCCACATCCGAAACTATAATCTGGAATACGTATAGAGACTGGATACAGTCCTATCGTGATTTACCATTACTGATCAATCAATGGGCTAATGTGGTGCGATGGGAACTAAGGACTAGGCCTTTCCTTCGTACGGCTGAGTTTCTTTGGCAAGAAGGTCATACTGCCCATGCATCTAAAAAAGAAGCAGAAGAAGAAGCAGCAATCATTCATGAAGTCTATGCAAGATTTGCGGAAGACTATATGGCTATGCCAGTAGTGAAAGGAAGAAAAACAGCCAATGAGCGATTTGCAGGAGCTGAAGAGACCTATACCATAGAAGCTTTAATGCAAGATGGAAAGGCTTTACAAGCCGGTACTTCACATTTTTTAGGACAAAATTTTGCAAAAGCATTCGATGTTAAATATCTCACCGAAGCAAATAAGGAGGACTTCGTCTGGGCAACCTCCTGGGGAGTTTCTACAAGATTAGTAGGAGGCATGATTATGACTCATTCAGATGACGAGGGTCTGGTATTGCCGCCAAGACTAGCACCTATTCAGGTAGTAATCGTTCCTATTCCTAAACCAAATGGAGAGCTGTTAGAAGTAGCTGATAAAATAGTTGCTGAGTTGCAATCTCATGGTATCAGAGTAAAAGTGGACAAAGACAAGAAAAAGCGACCTGGATTCAAATTTGCCGAATATGAAATGAGGGGAGTGCCTGTCAGACTAGGTCTGGGGAAAAGAGATCTAGAGAATAATACGATAGAGGTAGCTCGAAGAGATACGAAGACCAAAGAACAATTACCTCTTGAGAATCTTGGTGCTCAGATTGAGAAATTATTAGAAGACATTCAAAATAATCTTCTCCAAAGAGCAAAAGATTTTAGATCAGAGCGAACCACAGTGGTAGATGATTTAGATACTTTCAAAGAGATATTAGAGAACAAAGGAGGATTTATCTCTGCTCATTGGGATGGCACTACTGAATCTGAATTGAAAATGAAAGAACTGACTACTGCAACTATAAGGTGCATACCCAATGATCAAGAAGCTGAGAGCGGCAAGGATCTGGTCACAGGAAAAGAAAGTAAAGGAAGAGTCCTTTTTGCTAAAGCCTATTAATAAAAAGGAAAAGAATGGATACAGCCAAAATGCTTCATATCCATTCTTAATTGCCTAATAATGCCCAATTATAGATTTTCATGCAGTCTTATTTATTCTCTTTTCTCCTACGAGGATTTCCACCTTAGTGACCGCAATTTTTTTAAAAATTGAAAAACAGTTGTCTTTTCCAGTTTTCTAGATGATTTCGAATAATGGATTATTGTATTCTAATATTAGCAGCAAGTAGCAAATGATTTAAGTTTTTAAATCGCATTTTCAAATTCATCTTTATCAGATTTGTACTGACCTTCTACAAGCAAATAAGCTATACTACCCCAAAAACTAGGTTCATCTACTTCTGATTTTATCTTTACCGTTTCCTAAATTTTAATTTTCATGTTAATTTGTTGATCCCCAACGCTTTAAACGTTAGTTAACATCGTAAGTAAGCCATTAAACCAGTCTCATGTACAAGCCGCAGTACGTCACTCTATTATAATTTGAAAAAGTCAATAATGGAGCCGTTTACCTCAAAGAAAAATCATTCGATCAACTATTCGATTCAGCAGTGGCCTATTTTCTTATCTCAGTATCTTTTTTTCACTTTTTTCATAGGATGTGTTAGACACTTTGATGGAAACTGATTCTTCACGAAGTTTAAGGACACCAACAATCATAAGAAGTAATCCACATATGATTATACCCCACTCTCCTAATGTTGGTATACTTTCTTCAGCAATGTAAAATACAGTAGGAGTGTTGTCATTCATTTCGTCTGATATATCGTCGTCATCCTCATCGACTTCTGGTCCATCATTCGAAATATCATCAATATCATTATCACTAACTCCATTTTCGACAAAATCTCCTGTTGCTACAGCAATATTTACATATTCTAACTTCCCAGGAATTGGAATAAATCTTATTTCGAAACTAACAGTCACTGTATCTGAAGATTGAAGTACATCTCCCATATTTAGAGAAAAGAGACTAGTGTTGTTCCCTAATTCACTTCCATTAAAATTCGAGTTAGATGTAAGCATAGATCCGGGAGAGGTATATATGATAGATGGTGCTTGACTTATTATGTAGCGTCCATCAGCACCAGGTGCACTTCCCATAACCCATGTACCAAACTCCTGTGTCAGAGTATCAAATAATTGCACATCGTAAAGAGGAAGAGGTCCTTGATTCACAATACTCATTTCATAAGTCACTGTGTAAGACCCATCAGTTAATGGGTCGCCAGGACCATCCGTGATCATTTTACTTACTCCTATAGCATGCTCAGGTATACAGTCAATCTCATAATCCGCAGAACAAAAGGCAAAACAAAAACTATTGAAATCAACGGTATCAGAAAGCACTCCTCCAGTTTGAAACAAATTACTTCCCAAAAGATTTGTTGTATCAGGATAATTGAAGGCCAGTATTTTGTACATGCCATTGTCTAATCCTGAGAAGTAACCTGTTTTATTATAAGTAATAACAGAGTCACCTCCTATCCCATTAGCTTCTGCTAAAATGTATAACTGTCTCTGGCCACTGGATCCTCCAGCCACAAATGTACCAGGTACAGACTGGGCCATGATAGATCCATTCATCCCAAAGGGCAAATCATAATCACATTCGACTAGATCATTGCCAAAACCACAATACGTTTCAGCTACCTCCAATGTAACAGAACATGAAACATTGGATGAAGAAGAAGTTATTATGATCGTATCAATCCCATTAATCAAATTAGAAGTATCTGAATATGAAAACGGTCCATATCTTGCAGAATCCACAGCTTGACTCACTGCTGTCATATCATTAATAGATATATCATATGGGAATGTTCCAGCTGGACTACTGATAATAATGTCTATATGATACTGAGCACTATCATCAGGACTGCACACCGCATGTGCATCCACATTTACACCTAAGAAAGGATAACTTACATTTACCTCTACAGTATCTGTACTTGTACAGCCGCTAATAAGATCGGTGACAGTAAGATAATAAGTAGTAGAGTCCTCAGGAGTAGCGATAGGCTGAGCCACTGTAGTGGAACTTAGTCCAGTAGCAGGCTCCCATAGATAAGAAGATCCCATTACTGCAGCTGTACCCAGCTGAGCACTTGACCCTTCACAAATATTCCAATCTTCACCAGCATTTGCTGCAGGGACATCCCTGACTTCCGCGATAAGGTCTATAGAATCTGACACCATACACAAGGTATCAGTGACGACTAGCCTAAGAGTGTAATTCCCCATTATTGCTGAAGCATTGAAAACTGGATTGTAGATGGTATTATCATTTAAAAGAGCACCTATTGATCCAGACGGGCAAATGACACATTTCCATTCAAAAGAAAATTCTCCCGATCCTCCCGAAATTGAGGATGTAATTTGTTCGTCCATACCATTTCGACAAACGGTAATAGTATCTGGAAATAATGTAGGTTTTTGTAAAGTGTCATATACAGTCACATATACACTCGCAGTATCCGCACATGTAACATTGCCACTCGTATAAACGGCAACCCTATATTCTACCAATTGATAGTCCGAAGATATATTCATTAAGTTAGTGTCAATTTTTATATCTCCTCGGCTCCACGATGCCACTTCATCACCTATTATAGAATCATTATCCATAACAGCACCCCAACTATATTCTACAAGAGTGGCTCCTCCATCATCTAAGACCAGATCGCTGAGATTTAAGCAGAGAGGCTCACCACTGCAAAGGAGCAGAGAGGTATCTCTCACAGTAGGCTGGAGACAAGGACAGCTTATTGTATAATCAGCAGAACAAAAATCAAAGCAAAAACTATTGAAATCACTCGTATCTGCAAGCTCACCTCCAGTAGAAAACAAGTCAAATGCCGATAGAGTGGTTGTATCAGGATAATTCATAGCGACTACCTTATACATTCCGTCACTCAATCCAGAGAAATAACCCGTTTTGTTCCAAGTCAAAACACTGTCCCCTGCAGGGCTATTAGCTTCTGCCAGAATGTATAATTGCCTCTGACCGCTAGATCCTCCAGCAATAAAAGTACCTGGCTCCGACTGCGCCATAATAGACCCAATACGATCTTCAGGCAAAGTATTATAATTACATAAGGTAGTATCATTACCAAAACCACAATAAGTCTCGGCTACCTCCAAAGTAACAGAACAGCCTATGTTTAGTGCCATGGAACTTACTATGATGGTATCAATTTCATTAATCAAGTTTGAAGTATCCGAATATGGATACGGTCCATATCTGACCGAATCCGCAGATTGTACTGTTACTACTCCATTTATGGATACATTGAAATCAAAAGTCGCCATAGGACTGTTAATTATTACATCTATATGATACTGAGCACTATCATCAGGACTACACACGGCACGTGCATCCACATTCATACTTAAAACTTGATAGGTTACATTGACTTCCACTGTATCCATACTTGCACACCCGTTGGGGTCTATGACAGTAAGATAATAGGTAGTCGAGTCCTCAGGTGTAGCGAGAGGCTGAGCCACTGTAGTCGAGCTTAATCCAAGAGAGGGTGTGCCCAGAAATAGGAGTATCCCATAACTTCAGCAATACCCAGTTGCGTACTCGAGCCCGAACATATATCCTTATCATCTCCAGCATCCGCTGATGGTAAAGCCACGACTTCCGCATGGAGATCTATAGAATCTGACACCATACACAAGGTATCAGTGACCACCAGTCTTAAATCGTAATCACCTATTCCAGCTGAAGCACTGAAAACTGGGTTGTAGATAGTATTATCATCTAATAGAGTACCTATTGTTCCAGAGGGGCAAATGACACATTTCCATTCAAAAGAAAACTCTCCCGATCCTCCAGTAGCAGATGATATAATTTGCTCGTCCATACCAAATCGGCATACTTTAATACTATCTGGAAATAATGTCGGTTTTTGTAAAGTGTCAAATACCGTCACATATACACTCGCAGTATCTGCACAATTAGTATTACCATCTGTATATGCTGCTATCTTATATTCTACTAATTGATAATCATTAGAAGTGTTGTGGAGGGTGGTATCAATTCTTGTATCTCTACGACTCCACAGTGTTACTTCATCACCAGTTACCATGGTAGTGTCAACAGCACCCCATGTATATCTTACTGAAGAAGCTCCAGCACTATCTGTCACAAGTTCTTTTAAATCCAATCCTATCTGACCTCCACTACATATCACAAAAGATGTATCTTTTACTGTGGGCTGAAGGCATGGGCCATAAATACTAAAAGCGTCAAATTTTGCTTCACCATTTTTCACTACCTGTAATAGTATGCATCCGAGACTATCTGTTATAATTTCACTTGTTACAGCTTGATTATTTCCTGCAGCAATAGTAATTTGCTCTGTACCTCCCACTATATGACGCATATCTAGTGAAGTAGCAGGAGTAAAACCAATATTCAAGGCTACTGAATCGTCAGTAATAATTTTTATCATTTTAATAACCGAATTATTATTGATAGACAAAATACCTGACGGAACATATGGAAAGGTGACTGGGATAAATCCATTATCTACTTTAAGCATCTCGGTGGGTATATCGGTATTAATCTTCCAAGAAGTATTGTCTGTAAAATACATAGTATCTGTAACAAAATCAATTATTACTGAATCCTGCTGGCTGCTTGCTCCCTTAGGCGCAAAAAGTAACAATATCATAATACCTAAGGCACTGTAAAATGATACAGTGGAAGATATGGACCAAGCAGAATATTTTAGAAAACACGTATTAAGGCGTTTTATTTTCGAAAGGAGTATCATAAGTTAAGTTGTCATCATTAGCAATAAAGGAATACGAGTAGAATGAATGTCTAGAAGTACTTACATCATGGACTTGATGTCCAAGGAAACACTCCACATCCTACATCGAAGACATTTATCTTATAATCTCTACCCCAAGACTTTAAGTCCAGACAGACTCCAGATTCTTGATCGCTTTCTATTTCGGATATATTTGTTTTAGATGCCAGATAATCAGATATATTTCCCGCAGCACCATAAGAGAGACTGTATATGAAATACATACCTGCTGATAAGGAAGAGAGTTTAGAAAAAGTACCTGGTATGACCAGTGTACTATCCAAAATCACTCCACTCATATCTGTTAAGATTAAGGCAGAATCTACAGTGGAAGCAAAGGCAGAAGAAGGGCTAAAGATCATCCCATTGTCTATTCGTGTATCTCCTTGGCATAACTGTATGGTATCAGGAAGTACAGGACCATCACCAGCTAATGCGTCACAGCAGTTACCCACTTGTACAAAAACACTATCAACTGCGGGACAAGGTGGATCCACATTTCCTACTACAACAAAATAATATGTCGTATTTGTACCAGGAGTGGCAGTAGCCACAGTGTTGCCATTACCATTAGTTTGTGATATCGTTGGATCCAATGGTTCAGAATCAATAAACCAAGATTGTGGAGGATCAGGCATTGTGCCAGAGGTGGTGAGTGATATCTGATCACCCATATCTACACACGTATCTAAAGCGGGAGAGTGATTAAAAGTCGCAACATCCGCACCTAGACATGCACCTCCACATGATTTCCTTATCTTCACAACACCATCTCCCAATAAATCTTTATCAGAATCATGAAAGTAAAATGCTAGATAAAAGCGCCACCTCTTTAGAGGATTAGGAGTTGACTGTACCTTCCATCCTGTAAACTCTCTACCACATTCCAGGTATCCTAAATTATTGCACTCACCTCCATTATTAAGTTCGCTAGGACTATCTTTTGAATACCACAATTCATAGTAAAATTTTTCTGCACCTGGGACAGTCTGCCATTCAAAGGAACCTCCTTCCTGGATAATAAAAGTTACCCAGAGAATTTGATTTAATACTGCACCTGCACCGCCATTACATGTATTAATAAGTGCTACACTATCTGAGCCACCCCGAGTTATTTCTACGGAAGGAGTAGTATTGGCAGAAGGACCACAGGGGGCATTATTATCTGACCCTCCTTTGAAATCATAGACAAAAGCCGTACAGGGTGAATCGAAGGGGTCAGTAAAACCTCCTAAGGACGTTTGTGCTGAGACCTCAGAGCCAAATCCGAAAAATAAAAATAAAAACATAAGTGTGATATGTCTATAGGAAGAGATTCCTTGACATGAAATTGATTTATGGACTAACATCGGCATTTTAGAATTTTATTCGTTCTTAAATAAAATATAGGCTCTAGTAATGCTCTTAGATCTGACGAAGATTAAGCACACTACAAATGGCCTATAAAATCTATCATTTCAGGATGCTAACAGGGGGGTTCTGAACAATTTCAGGATGCTAACATGGGGGTAGATATATATAAAAGAATTGTATTTTTTAATAAAAAATATTATATGCTTATTTATCCAATATAAGATATATATAAAAGTAAAAACATAGATTTTACGTATTTATGTAATGTGACGAATGACAACATTTCGTGACGAATGACAAAACTTCTAGAGCTGACTAAATTTAAAAGATACCTTCAATAAGGCTTTTACATTTTTTATATAAGACCTAGAAACTAAAACTTTGGGACAGTCAGAGTGACTCATAGTAATTACTAGGCCTTGGGCATTTCCTTCTACTTTTTCTACTTCATTTGGATTAAAAAGATATGATCTATGGGACTTAACAAGTATATTATACTTGTCATCATCTAATATTGACTTTAGTGTTTGTCTTTTAGTCGTTTTTATCAAAAGACTATCTCGCTTCTCATAAATATGAACATAATTTTCCATAGCCTCGACAGCTAAGACACAATTATCAGTATTTCTTTTCTTTGTGGACAGCAGAGCTTCATAAAGCTCTTGGACTTTTCGAGTATTTTGTTTTTCATATTTGGATTGATTTATAAAAGCCAAAATAACAACAGGAAAAATAGCTATTAAGAATGTAGACACTACAATCGACAAATCATAAAAGGCATCCTGCCCCAACATCATATTTCTTAAAACAGCATTACCAAGGGAAATTGAAATTATCAAACCGAAAACTTGAAGCAGCCAATATTTCAGTTTGATTGTTGTGTGTTTTTTTGAAAATAATCTTATAACAAAAACGAAACTACTGGCAACAATAAAGGTAACTACAGCATATAAAATAGACAATAATAGGTAATGTAGAACATCTAAATTCGCTTCGGACATTGTCAACGAGAACATGAAAATGAAACCTATTACAAACAAAGAAATCAAGGAAATTCTTTTTAGTTCTTCCTTAAATATTTCAGGTATGAAATAAGGCCTTTGTAATGATTCTGATATTTTTTTCAAGATTGCCAACGAGATATTAAATTAAGATTTTAAATCATGAATAATTATGATGGATAAGCAAGGTAGAGCTCCACTTCAAACCCTATTTTGTTTGAAATAAAATAATTATTTTTGGTAAATTATCAAGATAATATGGTGCGCAATCAGTAAAATACCAAAATTTAGCTGCCTGTGTTTATTATTGAAGAAAAATATTTGAAAAGTTCTTTATTCCCATATCTTAAATCTTCATCCTTTATTATTATGAAGATATTTGTATCAAGTTTTTCAGTTTTCTTATTTCTAATTACTTGCTCTTGTACGACTGTAGAGTCATTGGATAGTGTCTACTTTAACGGTACAATTCATACGATGGAAGAAACTTCCATAAGTGCCATAGGTGTAAAAGATGGAAAAATCAATATGGTGGGGACTTTGGATGAATTGAAGTCTTTTGTTAATGAGGAAACGGACCAAATTGATCTCCAAGGCTCTACAATGCTTCCTGGCTTTATTGATGCCCATAGCCATTTCACATTTGCAGCAAAATTGGCAAAATTTGCTGTTCTGTCTCCACCACCAATTGGAAATGTAGACACATTTGATGCTGTAATTAAAACTCTTCAAGAGAACCAAAAGAAATACGATATTCCAGAAGGTGACTGGATCTCAGGATGGGGATATGACCAAGATCAACTGAAAGAACAAAGACATCCTAATAGGTATGATTTGGATGAGGCATTTCCAAATCATCCTGTGTTTCTTTATCACATCTCGGGACATATGGGAGTCGTAAATAGTAAGGCTATAGAGATATTAGAAATATCCGCTGAGACCCCTGACCCTGCAGGAGGAATTATTGTAAGAAATACCAATTCTAAAGAACCATCTGGATTGTTACTCGAATCTGCTTCGGCTTCTGCAAGAAGTAAAATTCCTTTTCCTGATCAAGAAGAAAGGATTGAGTTTGTTAAAAAAGCCCAGGAATATTATGTAAGTCAAGGTGTTACAACTGCACAAGATGGATTCACCTCGATAGAAGAGTATGAATTTTTAAAAAAAGTGGAGGAACTGGGAGTCTTAGAAATAGATATTGAGGTATTGGCAAGTTTTCAACAAGCAGAAAGATGGCTAAAAGAGTACAACGGTGAGTTTGGGAAACAAAAAAAAGGCGTAAGACTGACCGGTTTGAAAATAACAACTGATGGCTCGCCACAAGGGAAAACGGCATTCTTTTCTAAACCCTACCACACTAAAGTACCTGGATGTGTACATTCTTGTACCGGTGTCCCAATATTAAATCCATCTCAACTTGATGAACTCATAAATAAAACCTATACAAATGGAATTCAGACTTATGTACATTGTAATGGTGATGCATCCATAGATCTATTGCTCAATGCTCATAAAGCCAATATGGAATTCTTACCCAATGAAATCAGTGATGATAGCAGAACAGTGATTATCCATTCTCAATTTGTGCGAAAGGACCAGCTAGACGATTACAAATCCTATGGTATGGTTCCTTCTTTTTTTAGCAATCATGCCTTTTATTGGGGAGATGTACATGTAAAAAATTTAGGAAAAGAAAGAGCACATTTCCTTAGCCCAATGAAAACGGCGCTAGAAAAAGGCATCACATTTACGAATCATACGGACTACATTGTTACCCCATTGAATCAATTATTTCTTACCCATACTGCCGTGAATAGAATCTCAAGAAGTGGTAAAATAATAGGTGCTGATGAACGAATCTCCTCGATGGATGCTCTCAGAGCTATCACCATCAATGCTGCATATCAACACAAAACAGAGCAAATAAAAGGCTCAATCGCTATTGGAAAATTGGCCGATTTTGTAATTCTAGAAAATGATCCAACTGCAGTACCTGTAGAAGAGATTCAAAATATAAAAGTCCTCAAAACCATAAAAGAGGGAGTAGTCGTTTTTTCTGCACAAATTTGATCTACTAGCATGATATCTACAATTACATACTACTCTTTTTGATTTTAACTCCACAATAGTTTTTAGAATTATGATTGGTATTGGGTTCATATAATCTTCAGAAAATATTATAGGTCTAATAACAGAATAAATGTATTCACGGCAAAATGGATCCAGAAACACCTTAAATCTATGCCTCCATTAAATGGCACATGAAATTTCAATGTAAATAAAGCTTATATCTGAGTTTGTTTTTCTTAAATTCATTTCATGAGAAAGACAATGCCACTCCCTTTTCTGATATGCTGTGTCATATCTATTATAAATGCTCAAAACCTAACTCCTGATTATCTCACAGGAATGACATACAGAAACATCGGGCCAGCCAATCAAGGCGGTAGGATTGTAGACATTGATGCTCATTCTGATGATTTTACTCAGGTATATGCTGCCACAGCCTCTGGTGGGGTTTGGAAATCTGTAAATGCAGGTACAACATGGGAATCTATTTTTGATGATTACGAAACCGCCTCTATAGGTGATATTGCCATTGATCAAAAAGACGTAAATACCATTTGGGTAGGCACTGGAGAGGCTAATAACAGAAATAGTGTGTCTTGGGGGAATGGTGTATATAAGTCTATTGATGCAGGAAAGACCTTTGTCAATAAAGGCTTAAAATCTACTCATCAAATTGCTAGAGTTTTGGTACATCCAGATGACAGTGATGATGTCTGTGTTTGTGCTATAGGTCATTTATGGGGTTATAGTGGAGAAAGAGGTCTTTTTCAGACTAATAATGGTGGAACAAAATGGAATAAGTTGAAAAATGGTCTGCCAAATGATGGAAAGACAGGATGCATAGATTTAGTAAGAGATAGTAAAAATCCAAACATCTTGTATGCAGCTTTCTACCATAGATTAAGACAGCCATGGCATTTTCAAAGTGGTGGAGAAAAAGGAGGAATATATAAATCTACAGATAACGGAAAATCATGGCAAAAACTTACAAATGGATTGCCTTTAGGGCAAACAGGTAGGATAGGATTAGCTATTTATAAAAAGAATCCTAATATTCTCATGGCTATAGTAGAAGCCGAAAAAACAGAATCATTAGATAATCCAGGCAGTGGAATATATCGATCAGAAGATGGGGGAGAAAGTTGGAAATATGTGAATCAATATAATAATAGACCATTTTATTATAGTCAGATTAGAATCAATCCATCGGATGATCAAAGAGTATATGCTTTAACCACAAGATTTATGGTTTCAGAAGATGGAGGGACGACCTTTGTGAATGGGAGTGAGGATCAAGAAGTTCACGGTGATTTCCATGCTTTATGGATAGATCCAAATTACAAAAACCGGTATTATCTAGGTGCTGACAAAGGTCTTTCCAAGACTCATGATCATGGCAAACATTTTACCCTCATCGATAACTTACCAATTGCACAATTTTATAGGATAAACTATGATATGAGGACTCCATACTATGTCTATGGTGGACTTCAAGATAACGGATCCTATGCCACAGCAAGTTTTAGTAGAGATAATAGAGGAATTCTGAATGACGCCAATTGGAAAATGCACTGGGGAGATGGGCAAGACGCAGCTGCTAACCCATCAGATTGGACTGATATGTATTCATCCATGGAAAATGGTACTTACTTAAAGTATAATCCACTTACCCGTCATATAAGACGTATCAGCCCTAATGCCTTAAATACCATTAACTATTGGGACCATTTTAATAAATCAGAAGAAGACAAAGCGTCAGCATCTAGATGGAATTGGTCAGCACCGTTAATGATGTCACCACACAACTCTAGTACTATTTTTGTTGGAGGTAATCATTTATTCAAATCGAAGGATAGGGGAAATACTTGGGAAATCATAAGCCCTGATCTTAGCACTAATCATCAAACGAAACGAGTACATGGAAAGAGTGGTGGTATCACCCCAGATAATACTGGAGCAGAAACACATTGTGCAATTCACAGCTTAGCACTTTCTACTATAAGTGAAGAAGTAATATGGGTAGGAACTGATGATGGAAACATCCAAATAACTCAAGATGGAGGTCTTCATTGGAAAAATGTGAGGAAAGGAATAAAAGGTGTACCAGATGGATTATGGGTAAGTAGAGTAGAAGCATCACATTTTGAACAAGGTCGAGCCTATGTCACTTTTGACGGTCATCGAAGTGACAATTTTGACACTTGGATTTTCAAGACTGATGATTTCGGAAAATCATGGAAAAAAATCACAAAAGGATTTGTAAAGGGAGAAACGGTACGGGTGATTAGAGAAGATCATAGAAATGAAAATCTCCTTTTTGCCGGCACTGAGACGGGGGTTTGGTACACTTTAGATAGAGGTGAACATTGGAATAGATTGAAGCTTAATATGCCGACCGTTTCAATTTATGATCTTAAAATTCATCCCAGAGAAAATGATCTAATAGTTGGAACTCATGGAAGGAGTATATGGGTGCTAGAAGATATTTCCCCATTACAACAAATGTCAAAAGCCGTGTCTCAAAAAGACTTTCACATATTTGATCAAAAAAGCACGACTCTCTGGGAAAACATAAGTAGAGGTGGTCAAAGAGGGCATTTTTGGTTTGCAGGAGATAACCCAAGTGAAGTTAAAAACAAAGCTATGTTACCTAGAGCTGAAGTACATGTGAATAGCATTATATCCTACTATGTGAAAGAGACTAGTCCCGATAGTCTAATTCTAACCATTTCACCGTTTGATGGAGATATTAATAAAAAAGTAAAAGTGCCTGCAAGAAGAGGAATAAATAGATATCATTGGAATAGAGAGTATGATCCATCTGACTTCAGTTCTTCAGAACAAAGTGACATTGAAATGATAATGAAAAGATATTCTGAATCTATAAGTCACAGACGTGTTCAATCCGCATATGAAATGATTAAAGTTTCTGATGATGGATTAGCGAAAAGAAGAAGGTTGGAAACTTTGAGTGGAGGTTATTTGAGTTTAAATATTGATCCTAGTTTTCTAGTACCAAGGGCAGAAGAAGGTAGTTATAAATTACAATTGAGTAATGGAACTAAAAGTGACTACGGCTCAATTGAAATAGTAGCAGATCCAATTCTTGAAATAGATAGAGACTAATATTCAGTATTATAAAGCGCTTTTATTCTTATTTCATACAGTTCAAAACAAAATTCCTAATTCCAATGATACCTAAAAAAAGGTGTTTGGAAAACAAGCAATGCAATCAATGTATTAGTTTACTTTTTTTTGAATTTGTTTCTCCAAAATTGAAACAATTTGATTTTCATTTACCCTGTGACACAAAGAAATTTAGGGCTTAAAATGACGGACAAATTTGGGCACTGTTCTCGTGAGACCCCGTAAAAGATATAGTGAATTCGAAAGTTCCAGTACCGACTTGACCCGCTATCTCTCTTAAATAAATATCATAACTTAATCCAAGCATTAGTCCTCTCACCTCAAAACCTGCATACAATGTTGCGTCAGTCGGTTGAAATACTGAAAGGCTTTTTGTACTTCTTGCCCAAGTTCCTAAATGAAAAAAAGAAGCTTCTGCCTCAACTAATTGAAGCCTTAAGTTTGCGCCAAAAGTCACACTGGTGTGTTGCCCTTGTCCATTATAAATTGCTCTCGGAAGTACTGTGATCAAATCTGTGATAGGAATACTTGCTGCAGCATGTACAGTAAGTCTTCTATTAAGTCTGGCATTCTCTTGTGGCACCTCTACGTCTACGTCTTTAGCATAAAAGGAAATATTGGGTTCATTTAAGTGGTAATAACTACCGCCTATATAAACCCCCAAATTTTTGGATGGTGTGGTACTAAAATTCAGTCCAAATCCAAGATCTGGGTGAGCAAAATTATTAGCAGGAAGCAACTCTTGAGTCGCAAATGTATATCCATCTTGGCCATTAAACTGATCCTCAAAACTTACACTATTATAATTAATACTCCTTTGTCCTAGCCCAAAATGGATGCCCGCACTTAGGTAAGTATTTGATCGAGCAGATAGCAACTTATGATAAGCTCCCATTAAAGCTATTTGGTAAACATCATAATTAAAAACTCCAATCTGATCAGAACTAAAAATGAGTCCAGCTCCTGCAAAATCTGATGACTTCTTATTTGGCGCCGTTTCAATTTTAAAATCACCTGCCATACTAAAAGAGGTGAAAGGTCTATCTAAAGATTGTGCCCATTGACTTCGGTAGGCTGATGACACTCTATAAGTACCTGAATGAGATCCACTTAAAGCCGCATTCATGTATACAGGGTATGCATAAAACTGAGAATACTGAGTATCCTGCGCACTACCTCTAATACTTATTAAAATCAAAAAAATAATTAAGAATATTCCTCTCGTCATATTACTCTAAAAACAATACGGTATAGGTAACGATTATTTCAAGGGTTAAGCATACGAAATTGATATTAATTTGCGTACTTCGATTTTCCTATGGTCTTAGAATCTACACATCTGTATACTTGTATATGCGAATTGAGCATATGTCCTATGCGAAAAAAAGCAGAAGAAAGCAGTGAAATGATCTCTCAAATTGTTTTTGGAGAGCAGGTCAATGTACTTCAAGAACAAGAGTCATGGCTTTTTGTCCAAAGTCGAAAAGATGGTTACAAAGGCTGGATCGATAAAAAACAGGTTACACAAACTTTACATCCTTATAACGAGAATTCTGATATTCATTACTCACTTGAACCCAGTTATACTATTATTGGTGGGAATGAAAGTAGAATTATCACTTTTGGTGCCATCCTTCCCTATTATGATGGAATGACATTTAAGCTTAATGATCAAAAGTTCAGCTTTTCAGGAACTGCAGCAAAACCAAATGATCTCAACCTCACTGAAGTTTTAGTTGAAAAATTATCGCGCAAATATTTAAGCGCACCTTATCTGTGGGGAGGTAAAACGCCCTTTGGTGTTGATTGTAGTGGATTTGTTCAATCCATATATCGAATTCTAGGAGTAGACCTACCACGTGATGCAAAAGATCAAGCAAATGCGGGAATGACACTTGATTTTGTCAGCGAAAGTATGACTGGGGATTTAGCCTTTTTCACAAAAGCCACAAATAGAGTTTCTCATGTAGGCATTATATTAGAAGGTAATAGAATTATTCATGCCTCTGGAAAAGTAAGAATCGACTCTCTAGATCATCAAGGTTTATACAATGAAGAGGTGAATAAATATACACATAAGCTCAAAATCATAAAAAGAGTATTATGAGGTAATTGAGTTTTAGGAAGCAATTATCAGTCTCTTCTTAATCATATCCATCTTAGAAAAACTACATAAAAAAAAGTATACCCCGAATCCTGTTTTTTCTCTTAACATAATTTTAACAAGGCGGAGTTGAGTACACTTTAGAAAATTGATGCTTATAGGATCGTAAGTATTTTATTAATCTACAATCACTCTTTAAAAACAACATGATGAAAAAGATTTTGAATGTATTATTCGGCGCGCTATTGACTTTTACTTTATTCCTCACATCTTGTAGTGACGATGCTTCTATATTCACAACAGAAGACACTGAAAACTTCGTAGACCAATCCGTTTTTGCAGTACAAGCCCAAGCCAATGCAGGTAAAATGGGATGTTTTGAGTTTATTTTTCCTATTAATATTTTATTTCCGGATGGAAGCAGCTCAGAAGTTGCAGATTACGAAACAATGAGATCTGCACTTAAGGCATGGTATGAGGCCAATGCTGAAGAATTAGGACTTCCTACAGGTGAAGATAGAGGCAGAGGCAATAGACCTGACATTGATCCTTCATTACTACCTAGTTTAGACTTTCCTGTAGAAGTAGTATCAGCAGAAGGTGAGACCATATCAATAGCAGATAGAGATGCACTAAAAGAATTGAAAAAATCTTGTAGAAAAGATTTTTATGGCGGAAGAGGTCATCATGGACATAGAAGAGGAGACAAGTGTTTCAAATTAGTTTTTCCTGTAACAATCGCATTTCCTGATACGACTACAGCAGAAGTTGCTGATAGAAAGGAATTAAAACAAACAATTAGAACTTGGAAAGATGCAAATCCTGATTCAGAAGATAGACCTTCATTGGCTTTCCCAGTGACTGTAGAATTGGAAGACGAAACACAACAAGAAGTGGCATCGAAAGAAGACCTTCAAGCTCTCAAGGAATCTTGTTCAAATTAAAAACTCGGATACCCTAAATTTCACGAGAACTTCGATTAACACTTAGTTTACAAATAATTAAATAAGTATTAGTCGAGGCCTGAAGCCCTAGAGATAATTCTTTAGGGCTTCTTTTATTGATATCCATAACCTACTTCTGCTGCTAATGGCAACAAGTAATCTTCATAAGGTAAAAATTCATCAATAATTCTACAATCTAAGAATATCGGTAGGAGTATCACACATTACAGCTTTGCTGCCTTTGATTGCAATAGGGCTCCGAAGGAGATCTGGATTATTTCTGATTACATGAAGCCATCCTTCCTCATCAAATTCTCTTCCCTTCAATTGAGATTGATATTCAGGATGCGCTTTATTAAAAAGTTTTTTAGGTTCTATTTCGAGTTTATCAATAATACCTTTCCACTGAGTGGAAGTACAATTAGCTTGATCATGGCTATATGTCCGAACATATTGACTCATACTTCGGGCATAAGCAACAGTCTTTCTATCAGAGGAAGAAGAGGGGTTATAATATACTAGAATTTCTCGAGGGTTAGTCTTCATGCTATTTAATTTGTGATAAAATAAACAATTATTCTGAATTATTCTAATTTAAACAAACATAATATGCAATTGTCTGATAATGCCTAATTATATACCACTACCAATTGATTGTCAGTTATAGAAATACCCTATAGGTTAATGTTACAGATCACCAAGTTGTGGTCTAATAACAATTTCCTCTACTACGGCAGAGTCGCTGAGGTTATATGCAGAAAATATACTTTGAGCTACATCAGTTGCTTTCATTAACCTTTCTTCTGGTAGATCTACTCCATCCCACGAAGCAGACCAAGTGGCACCTGGAAGGACTGATGTAACTTTTATTCCTTTTTCCTTTAACTCTTCACGTAGAGATTTTGAAAATCCTAGTAGAGCAAATTTTGATATAGCGTATGATCCTCCATTAGGGTAGGCCATAAAACTCGCTATGGAGCACATGTTGAATACATGACCTCTGCCCTGCTCTATCATTCTTTCCACTATTCCTCTAGTCATATAATAAGCACTATAAAGGTTGGTCTCAATCATTTTTTCAAGAGCTCCTTCATCTTCATTTATAATCTGGCCAGGAATAAATGTACCTGCATTGTTGACAAGTATATCAATATGCTCAAAAGATTCTAATACCTCATCGGCATATGCTAAGACTTCATTTTTCTTACTCATATCCACTTTAGCAATATGAACATTAAGATTTGGATAATGATCTTTATATACCTCTTTCAGGTCACTTAGATCTTTTTGACTTCTTGCAGTAACTGAAATGTTAAATCCATTAGATATTAAAATATCGCAGATTGCTCTACCTATTCCTTTTGTTCCCCCAGTTACTATTGCCGTAGCCATGATATTCAGATTTAGTGTCAAAATTAGGGTAAATTTGATGCCCTTTAGAAAGAATCACGTCGTCTATGCAAAAAACACTTATTCACGATCTTGGAAAATTTATCAATTGGCTTCCTCAGATATTTTCCAGACCTGAGAATACAAAAATGTATTACAAAGAGACCATTAGGCAGATGTATGACATTGGCATTGGTTCTCTCCCTATTGTTTTTATTATTTCACTTTTCATTGGTGCCGTAACGGCGATTCAATTTTCTTATCAGTTATCAGGCACATTGATCCCTCCTTATTACATAGGATACATTGTTAGGGACATGATGATCATAGAGCTTTCATCTACATTCACTTGTCTTGTACTAGCAGGTAAAGTAGGATCTACAATGGCTGCTGAGATAGGAGGAATGAGACAAAAAGAACATATAGATGCGATGGAAATAATGGGTGTGAATACATCTGCATATCTTGTAATGCCTAAAATTATTGCCGCCCTTCTTATTGTTCCTGTACTAGTTACGGTGTCCGCATTAATAGGAATAGGTGGAGGATACTTTGCAGCAGTCAATGTATCTGGATTCAGTGATGCTGAATTCACAAGAGGATTAAGATCCTTTTTCGTCCCACTATATGTTAATATGATGTACATAAAGTCAATTGTATTTGCTTTTATTTTGGTAACTGTGGCTTGCTATCAAGGTTACTTTGTCACAGGAGGAAGTGTAGAATTAGGTAAAGCGAGTACTCGAGCTGTAGTTTTTGGAGATATTTTGATACTAGTCGCTGATTTACTCATTGCCGTAGTTTTTATGGCCTCATAGTAAAAGGAAAGAAGAGCATGATCATAGCTAAGGATATAACAAAGTCGTTTGATATACAAGAGGTATTAAAAGGCATCTCATTTACTTTTGAAAAAGGAAAAACTAATCTCATCATAGGTAAAAGTGGGGCAGGCAAAACAGTTCTTCTGAAAATTCTTGTTGGACTACTTCAGCCCTCTACAGGTACTGTCTATTATGATGACATTGACATTTGTAGCATTAACAAGCAACAACTCCGAGAGCTAAGAATGCAAATTGGAATGCTTTTTCAAGGTAATGCTCTTTTTGACTCGATGACAATCGAGGAAAACATCAGATTCCCAATGGATATGTTCACCAAAGAAAGTATCCAAGAAAAAAGGAATAGAGTGAATTATTGTCTAGAAAGAGTAAGTCTAGAGGGAATCAATAACAAATACCCTTCAGAGATTAGCGGAGGAATGCAAAAACGTGTAGGAATTGCTAGATCAATTGTCTTGAGTCCTAAATATCTTTTTTGCGACGAACCCAATTCTGGCCTTGATCCAAAGACTGCCATCACTATAGATGAATTGATTTCTTCTATTACCAAAGACAATGAAATCACTACTATCATTAATACTCATGATATGAATTCTGTTATGGAAATTGGTGAGAATATTTGTTTTTTGGATCAAGGAGAAATTGCATGGCAAGGACATAAAGATGAAGTACTCGAAAATGAAAACCCTAAACTTCAAGAATTCATTTTTGCTTCTCCATTCTTACAAAAATTAAGAAGTCGAGCTTTAAATGCAGGATAGGACGATATTAAATCCAAGAGTGGATAACAATTATTCTTATAGAAATATTTAAATAAAATGAGCCCAAGCTTCGCAACTCGGGCTCTTTCGACTAAGGTCTTAAAATAAGAAAACTACGTCTTTAGGATTTCTTTACAAGTTCAAACATAATTATTTTTTATATATATAAAAAATAATTATGTATTAATAAGTGAGGTATTTTTTTCAACTTCAAATAATGTATGCAACAAAACCTATATTACATTAAATATTATCTATTACAATATTTTTTTCTTTAGATATTATTAATTTGAGATTCTATGTGCTATGGTAAACCCTAGTAAAATTTATCTACTTAATAATTATAAAGAAAACTTTCTTAGAGTAACCATTGTATGTCAATCATAGAGTTAAAGTGGAAAATACCTAGATTGGAAATCATTGTATTAATGAAAAATAGAAATACATCTGATGTAAAAGAAGTTAAGTGTTGTTTCTTCTGATTGAACCATAAATAGATTAGTTCATTCATGTGAAGTCTATAGTTTTTACAAAACGCATTGATACATTTACCAATCCTAAAAGTTTCAACAAATCTTTACACATCAAGATATTAACAAGCCAATAATATGCACCCACTTCGTCATTTATTCATATCATCGAAAAGTCTGTTCAAATGATCCATTTCATCTAATGTATCATCGATGTACAAATCAATTTGAGGGACCCTTCTCACTCTTTTTCTAATTCTATTATAAAGAGATTTTTTTAGCCTGTGAAGCGACTGGTTAAGCAGAATTAGAACCTCAGGCTTATTTATTGTATTGAAGATACTAATATAGATTCTCGCTATACCTAGATCAGAACTCATCTTCACTGCCGTCACAGAGACTAGAACTTCATTACCATATATATATGAACCTTCTTGTTGAAGGACTATACTAAAGTCTCTTTTTATTGTTTCACCTACTTGAAGCTGTCTTTTAGTTTCCACGTTGAGAAAAATTTCAAATTCTTAATTAAAACAAAGATAACAGGGCTATAAGCTAAGAAGTTTCATCATTATTCTACCCATCATTAAAAATAAAGAAACCTAAGCCTCCTGGGTCCCTTACAATCACATTGTCTACTTCATTATTCTTATTAAAAAAAGTGATCTCTTCGGTGAAGGTTATTCCCGTATCTCTTATCTCTTGAATTATTTTAGGGTTATTAGACCCATTAAAATAAGTTAGAGATGGATTATAAAACAGATGAGGACATGCATTGGGATGCATAAAACTTATCGTGTGACCATTACTATCAACCATTGTCATCCACCCTTCATCAGGACCACCCATAGTCACTTTATATCCGAATATCTCCCAAAGTGATCGGCTATGAGACATGGATATGGTCTCAAAGCTCATGCCAGCATAATTACCTAAAGTGGAATGACATTCTCCTTTGATGCTATATGATGGCACCTCACCATTCAGAAGATATATCCATGAGCCAGTTGAATCAGTTACTATATAAGAAGAGCCCGTTTCGAATACAGGAACAAGCTTCCTTACTTCTTCAATTTTACTAGACCAATTCTTATTGTATAATATTATCCCAGGGCGAGCATATCTCTCTGGGTTTATCTTAATTAGAACTTTTCCATCAGATACCAGAGTCTCATCATCCTGTTCTAAAATATTGAATTTCAATTTTTTATAAAAATCAAGACTCTTTTTTATTTCGGGAGTTGGAGATTGAATTATCATTAGTTTTCTCTTAGATAAAGAATTAAATATGTTTATGGAAAAACCTTTCTGTCACAATCTTTCCATGCTCTACTTGATAGACACAAAGCTCAGTACTTTGCACTCGTCCTATTTCTTTGAGAGTTACATATTAGTTATTGAAATACAGAAATAACCATCAGCAATAATAGGGTTTGAAATTATCGCTCCATGAGCTTCTAATATCATATCAGCCCATTTCTTGTTCTTTTCTAAAATTTCATCCATACCTTTGCTTACATCGCCTCCCATTTCTTCAGGTTCTATACTTATTATATCAGGATGGTATAATTCATTTTGTGCTTTTTCCCAATCCCCTTCTCTACACAATTCTACTAATCTATTTGCTACTTCTTCTATGGTCATTGTTCACCTTTTTTAATAAGTTAATATACCTCTTTTTAGCTCTTTTTAATATTAAAGCCTCTTCAGCATCCTTCTCTTTCTGGTCCTTCTGTTTGATATAATTCACAAAGGATTGGAAATCATGTTGATTTATTTCTCTCGTCCTATCTTTTGGCAGAATGTCGTCAAGTGGGAACTTTTCATTTAACCTAAGACTAAGCGTATACATTTTTCTGATTTGGGAATCAGGTTTAGGCAGTGTATATGCCACAGAGTTGGAATCATCGTCAACTAACCATGGGAGTAGTTCTATTGTAGTATCCAGATTTCTTTTTAATAAAAATTTCTTTCCAGGTAATGGCCTTTTACTATCCCACCATAGGCTCTCTACCTGACTCATGGCAGCATAAGACTCTTCTATTTGGTCCACTGCACCTAAATGGTCTAATATTTCGTCTAATATTGCAGTTACGGCTATATCGTATTCCTTTTCACTCTCTATAGCTTTCATGCCAACAATTGTCCCTAACAAATTAGAATAAACATCCTCTGGAGAGAAACTTGAAAACTTCTCTGGTAAAATCACTGGAATCAAAGAAACCCCAAAGTAGGTAGCTATTTCATGCCAAAGAGATAAGTCATAAGCAATACTCCCTGCAAGATTCAAATAATCTAGACTTATCATATCATTTGACACATTGAAAGACAATCTCTTTTTACCTCCCTCGGCACCAAGCTTTATTGTGGTGCTATTGATTTCAGGTTTATTCAACTCAATTTGTACATATAGATAAGCAGTCCAGTCTGCGTAATCTCTTAAATGGCCAATGTCAATAAAGCCACCATACTGAGTATAAATAATCCCATTCTTCTCATGTCTCCCTCCCATGAAATGATGTAAACCAAGTTCTTTCCTATCAATTATATCATTACGCTTTACAAAAGGTACACCTATGTAGCGCAAATCGCTCCCAAATGCACAGCATGTCCGAATTACCCTTCCCGGACTTTTGTTTTGATATCTTTTTGAAAGAATAGGAGGCTTCGCTGACAAATCTTGGGGAAAAAGAAAAACAAATCCTAAAAGAAAAATGAGATATTGAATTCCAATTCTATGATAAAGTGATGACATTTTACAAATTACGGTGGATTTGAACGAATTTGCTTTGACAAGTTGTTCTTTATGGTTCTTTTAATACAATTATTCTAATTGTTATAAACCCATTTCCAAGTTTACTTTAGCATTCATCAATTCTGCTTTGGCATGTTGATCATTTTGATCTTCTGCTAATTTTATTCCTTCTTTATAGATAGTTAAAGCCTTTTTCTCATCTTCCATTTCCACATAACATTCAGCTAAATGATAATAAAGACCAATATATTTAGCATCAAGTTCTTTTAGTTTTTCGAAAAAGGAAATAGCTTCTTCAAAATTTTCATCAGTCTTATATTCCATGGCAATAGCGAATCGGATAAAACTATCATTTGGGTCTTCTGCTGACATGACCTTAAGCTGTTCTAGTCTATTCATATTTGAACCTCCTTTTGTTAAATGAGTTTATTACACAATACTATATACAATGTAGTAGTTTTGCGCTCTCAAAAATCAGATAAAAAATGAATTTACTGGTCTGTATAAGTAAAACTCCTGAAACAACTGCGAAGATTGCATTTAAGGATGAAAATTCGTCTTTTGATACCGATGGAGTACAGTTTATCATGAATCCTTATGACGAATGGTATGCCCTTGTAAGAGCATTAGAGCTTAAAGAACAACATGGAGGGAAAGTTATAGCTATTAACGTAGGCGACTCATCAAATGATCCTGTGATAAGAAAAGCTTTAGCTATAGGTGCTGATGAAGCTGTCAGAGTAGACATCGAAGCTACAAGTAGCTTCTTTGTTGCCAAGCAAGTAGCAGAATATGCAAAATCAAATGATATAGACATTGTTTTCACAGGAAAAGAAACAATAGATTATAATGGAGCTGAGGTAGGAGGTATGATAGCAGAAATGTTAGAGCAACCTTATTTCTCGTTTGCTTCACACATGGACCATGATGGCTCTACAGCTACAGTAACCAGAGATATAGAAGGTGGTGTAGAAGTAGCAGAAATAAATGGGAAATTTGTAATCTCTGCAGCCAAAGGTCTTGCAGAGCAGAGAATACCGAATATGAGAGGAATTATGATGGCTAAGAGGAAGCCATTGAATGTCATTCCTGCTGTAGAAGCAGAGGGAAATGTAAAAGTACTCAGTTATGAATTGCCTCCTGTTAAAGGTGGAATTACCATGGTCGATGCAGACGACATGGACAAATTAGTAAAACTGCTTCATGAAGAAGCTAAAGTGCTTTAATTCCTAATCCAAAAAGAAAGAAAATATGTCAGTTTTAGTATTTGCGGAAAGCGCAAAAGGAAAAGTAAAAAAAGCAGGTTTTGAGGCTACTTATTATGGCCATCTTACCGCTCAGTCTATTGGAGGTGATGTAGTAGCATTAGTAATCGGTGATGCAGCAAATGCAGCTGATCTAGGCAAATATGGAGCTTCTAAAGTAATACAAGTAAATCATAATGGGTCATTTGATAGTGGTGTCTACGCTTCAATCATTGCTCAAGCAGCTGAACAAAATGGTGCAAATACAGTAATTGTAAATCATAGCAGTTCTGGAAAATCTCTAAGTGGAAGATTAGCTGTAAAGATGAATGCTGGACTAGTAAGTGGTGTAAACTCTATCCCCACTGCAGATGGTGGATCCTTTAAAGTAAAAAAGCCAGTTTTCTCAGGAAAAGCAATAGCGGAGTGCGAAATAAATTCAGCTAATAGAGTCTTAACTCTTATGGGTAATGCCTATCCACCTGTTGAAGTATCTAATGAAGTCAACGTAGAAAATGCAAGTATCGATGGAGGAGCTTCATCATATACAGTGACAGATACTAAAACAGCTGATGGTATAGTACCACTTCCAGAAGCAGAACTAGTAGTATCTGCAGGTAGAGGTATGAAAGGGCCAGAAAATTGGGGAATCATAGAAGAATTGGCTGATGTTATAGGAGCAACAACAGCATGCTCTAGACCAGTAGCCGATACTGGATGGAGACCTCATCACGAACACGTAGGACAAACAGGAGTAGCCGTAAGGCCTAATTTATATATTGCCATTGGGATCTCAGGAGCTATTCAACATCTTGCTGGTGTGAACAGTTCTAAAACCATAGTAGTAATCAATAAAGATCCAGAGGCACCATTCTTTAAAGCTGCTGATTATGGGGTCTGTGCTGATTTGTTTGATGTGGTACCAGCACTTACTGAGGCAATAAAGAAACATAAGTCTGACTCTTAGACCGAAAGTTTTGATATATAGAATTCGACAAACAATTCCTTCAATAGGTATCTATTGAAAAATGAATCTAAATTATGTTGTTGTCTGTATTTTGTTGAACTTTGTAATCACCTTTGGCCGTTCTACCATTAGCTAAATGGCAATTATGCATGAATAAGATCGAATTAGATATTGTAGCTCTTTCCCATTCTGTGACACAGTCGCATAACTATGCTGTGGTATTAGGAGAGGTAGATGGCAGCAGAAGGTTACCAATAGTAATTGGTGGATTTGAAGCTCAAGCTATAGCTGTGGCTATGGAACAAATGGCTCCAAATAGACCACTCACTCATGATTTATTTAAGAATACTCTCGAAACTTTTGAGGTTGATCTTAAAGAAGTGGTCATTAATAATCTGTTAGATGGAGTTTTCTACGCCAAATTGGTTTGTATCAAAAATGGTGACGAGTTTGAGATAGATTCTCGCACTTCAGATGCTATTGCAATGGCAGTAAGATTTGAATGTCCGATTTACACTTTCGATTTTATTATGGAGGCTGCGGGTTTAGAACTTGAAGAAAGTGCAGAAGGGAACGAACCAATTCTTAAGAAGAAAGCTGCTTCGGGTACTAGTAAGTCAGGTCAGTATCATCAAATGTCAGCTTCTTCACTTAAAAAACTGCTCACAGATGTCATAGCTGAAGAAGATTATGAGAAAGCAGCAAAAATTAGAGATGAGCTCAATAAGCGCGGAGAAAGCTGATTTTCCTCTCTCCATACCATAATCTACAGTTGACTATCCAGATCAAACTCCAAAACTTATCTTAAATCTTAGGCTTCATAAACTTTTACAGCCACATTTCGCATTCTATAGATGTTACTTACTCATAAATCACTTTATGTTAAAATATATCGTTTTTGCTCTCATTCTTTCTCTAAACTATAACTCCAATGCTCAAATAGGAGATTTTCTTAAAAAAGCTGAAAAAATCAAAAATGATGTTCTCAAAGGAGATAATTCACTGGATATAGGAGGAGCGCTAAAAGAAGCTCTTACTGAAGGAACAAAATCCTCTGTGAACAGTCTTTCAGCAAATAATGGATATTTCGATAGCCCGTTTAAAATATTAATACCTGAAGAAGCTCAAAAAGTTGTTTCTACCGTTTCTAAAATACCTGGATTTAATAATGTAGAGAAAGACTTGATCTCCAAGATGAACGAAGCTGCGGAGTTAGCAGCAAAAAAAGCTACTCCAATTTTTGTTGATGCAATAAAGGGTATCACATTTAAAGATGCTACAGAAATTCTAATGGGTGAACAAAACGCAGCGACAACCTACCTTGATAATAGTTCCAGGACTCAATTATACAAAGAGTTTCTACCTGTGATCCAGGCAGCTTTAGACGAAGTAAATGCTAGAAAATACTGGACAGATGTAGTGACAAAATACAATAAAGTACCTTTTGTAAAGAAGGTTAATCCAGAACTAGATGATCATGTTAATACGAAAGCTTTAGATGGTTTGTTTAGTCTAATTGAAGTTAAAGAGCTTGGGATAAGAGAAGATATAGGTCAAAGAACTTCTCCTTTACTCGAAGAAGTCTTTACAAAACAGGACAAGAAACAATAAAGCCTTTTTTTAAAGAAGTGTAAATCAAATAAAAACATTTTTTCTAATCACTTTTCCACTTTCAGTTCGAGGAAGTTTATTTACGTATTTGATTTGTTTAGGCCATTTTGTTCTAGGTATTTCACTTTTTGCAGCCATAATCCATTCTGGGTCAATCGAAAAAGTACTTTCTATTACCAAAACCACTTTTTCTCCCCACCTTTCATCTGGAACTCCTAGAACAATAAGGTCATTTGGTATATATTTTCTGAAAATTGATTCCAAGTTTTCTGGATGTATTTTAAGAGCCCCACTATTGATTACATTATCTATACGCCCAAAAACTAAAAAGCTCTGGTCTTCATTTAATCGGACCACATCATTTGTTTCTAATTTCACACCCAAGTGATGAGCAAAGATCACAAGTGTATTTTCCTTCGATACGGAGAGGCTCACATTAGGAAGAGGTGAAAAAGAATTGGATCCTCCTTGAGAAAGCTTCTTTACTGCAATATGAGTCAGTGTTTCAGTCATACCATAAGTATGATATACTTCATTTGACAATGTCCTTAGCTTTGCCTCTAATGAGAGATTGATTGCTGAACCTCCGACTAAAACAATCCTTATAGATTCTAACCATTTTCTACCATCTCTTGATTCTATTAAATAATCTATTTGTTGCGGAACGAAAGCAGCAAAAGAAACACTTTCACCTATCACATCTTCTAATTCCACTTTAGGATCAAATGTTACAACATTCATCCCAATTTGAAGAGCTCTGTATAACATCATTTTACCTGCAACATAGCGCATAGGCAATGAGATTAAGGCGGTATCATTTGAACTGAGATTAAAAGCCACCTTGCTTTGATTTATACTTGCCTTTACTTGGTCTTTTGAAAAAGAGATGGATTTAGGAATTCCTGTAGAACCTGATGTTCTAAATTCAAAATCTTCATTTTTATGCCAATCCATAATAGCCTGAGCAATTAATCTCTGCTCAAGGATTTCAGACTTCATCAATGTATTACAGTCTTTATCCAATTTTGATAAAGAATTAAATCGATAACAATTTTTCCTGTTCAACATTATCGAAATAGTTTAAAATTCTTATACACAGGTACTTCTGGATCAAAGTGTAAAGCGCCACTCTTTATATAAAGTGGTCCTTCAAAATTATTATGATAGAGCTGTCCCGTTCCTAACCCTTGTGGAATTTGATTACTATTTTTTCCCTTATTAGAAAAGATTAGATCATAAGTCCATTGTGCAATAGCACTCAAACCTATATTCGATTCTAAAGCAGATGTAATCCAATATCCTATTTGATGGTTATCTGCCAATCTAATCCATTCTTCTGACGACGCGTACCCGCCCAATAAACTTGGTTTCAATATGATATACTGAGGAGAAATAGTATCCAAGAGTTGTTTCTTTTTTGAAATACCAGTAACACCAATTAACTCTTCATCAAGAGCAATAGGTAGAGGAGAAGAATCACACAAAATTGCCATCTCGTTCCACTGACCTTGCTTTATTGGTTGCTCAATTGAATGCAGATTGTAACTAGAAAGCATTTTTAGCTTTTCTAAAGCATTTTCAGGTAAAAAAGCTCCGTTGGCATCAACTCTTATTTCTATCTCGTTTTGTTTGAATTCTGACCTTATATATTTTAATAAGGAGAGTTCTTTATCAAAATCTATAGCTCCAATTTTAATCTTGATACAACTATATCCAGAATCAATTTTCTCCTTAATTTGATTAAACATAAATTGATACTCTCCCATCCAGACTAAACCATTAATTGGTATTGACTTTTCACCTTTGACGAAAGAATGATTAAATAATATACCATCTCCATTCAATTCTAAATCCTTTGTAGCCATTTCCAATCCAAATTTGAGAGATGGCAATTCATCTAATGCAATCTCATCAAATACTTGATTATCAGAAACATAGTTTCTCAATACTGAATTGATATTTTGATCAAAATTGTCAAAATTCTCTATACTCAGTCCTTTAAGAATACCACATTCTCCAACTCCTTTCTTTCCTTCCTTTTGGAGTTGCAAAAACCAAGACCTCTTTTGTCTCAGTATACCTCTTGAGGTTCCAGCATTAAATTTGAAATCTAGGTCATATGGAGTGGTCTGGTAATTCATACTTAAAGAATCAATCCTATTCCAAATAGAAGTGCAAAAACAAAGGTAGAAAGAGCGACTTTTTTCAATTCTGGGTCAAAATCATCTGGCAAATTAGATTTGGAAACTTTTATTAAATGAATCAAAAGAACTACGAATGGAATGATATAAATTAAATGAACGGCCTTCTGTGTTGTACAAAACGAATACGCCAATGCACAAACTAAAGCCAAAAAGAATAATCCAAAATGATATGTTTTCGCTGATTTTTGTCCAATGATGACAGGTATTGTTCTTTTACCAACTTTAGCATCCTCTATTCTATCTCTCATATTATTCAAATTGAGAACAGCCATAGATAATGCTCCAATGCTAATGGCGGGAAGAACATTGATCCATTCTATCTCATGCGTATACAAATAAATATTTCCCAATACCCCTAATATTCCAAAAAATAGAAAGACTGATAAATCCCCCATTGCCTTGTAGCCATAAGGATCTACTCCTGCCGTATATTTTAATGCTGCAATTATTGAAATCACTCCTAAAACAAAAAGCAAGATGACATGAGAGCTATACAACAATTCCCCAAATGCCACTACCAATAGAGAAATACCGGAAATGAGAGTCAAGATGATGGTTGTGATGATTCCAGTCTTCATTTGAGCTTGAGTTATCAGTCCTGATTGAACCATACGATCAGGCCCTACTCTATTCTCATTATCAGCACCATTTTGAGCATCGCCATAATCATTAGCAAAATTTGCTAGCACTTGAAGAAGTATAGTTGTAAGAACTGCCAGTACAAAGATATTCCAACCGAAAGAATTAGCTTTTATAGCTATAAAAGCCGATATAACTACACATGATAGTGCTAAAGGTAACGTACGGAGTCTTGCTGCTTTAATCCATGGTATTATACTTTCCATCTATTCAAAATATTATAACAAACTTTTAAATGCCCTCAAATTAGAAAATGTTGTCATCTGAGTTGCATTTGATCAATATTAAGACACAAAATATTTAAAACTATATGCGGATTACTTTGGACTCTGATATCATTATCAGCATGTCAGAACAAGAAAAATAATTCTAGTGCCAAAAACTTTTACTCGACGATACATCATTATATCGGAATCACCTAAGTCAAAAACTACTATTGTATCAGGTAGAAAAAGCAAGATGTTATGTTCGTATAATAGATTTCCCGCGAGAAGAAAATGGAAAACCTGTTAACACGGCACATTATATCAAAATACATAATCAAGAACGAAAATTTGAATGTGAATATCTGGAAGATAGATATGGTCTTGAAGCCTTGCTATTCTTAAGAC
>DKPS01000061.1:13589-20344 GCA_002471345.1 Saprospiraceae bacterium UBA7328 | reverse complement strand
CATCTGTCCTATTCATTAGTTAAAGAGTTTTCAACTTGATAAAAAAATCATTTCCTATTTGAAGGAAGGTCCCCCTACCCAAGAAACTATAGAGGTTCTAGTACCCGAAATCACAGGATATATCTTATTCAAAAGAAAAGATGGATAAACTACAGCATCACCTGCAGAAAGTTTCACTTTATTTTCAGAAGGGCCCATAAGCAAAGAAAACTCCCCCCCATTATAGTCACCATTTAATACACACTCTATGGTCAGTTTTCTATTGGATGATAAACCTTCATTTCCTACATCTATATGCCAATCATAGTGGCCTCTGCTACTTTGATCCCCTACATATTCACTATACTGAATAAATTCGTTAATGCCATACAATTCAAAATTCCACAACATAGTATTCAGCTCGTCGACCTTATTCATGAGCTTTGTATATAACCACCAATTAGCATTATTCCACTCTAACCATTTTATTTGTGACTGCCTCAATATGATATTTTGATCTGAGTTTCCACCTTGAATTCTAGCATCTTGGTATGAAAAATTTTGCGCTATTTCTTTTACTGCATTAATCTCATGAGCATGCAAAAATTGGGGTATAAATTGCACTTGGGAAACGGGGACATTTGTTCTCGATTTTAAGAGGTTGAAGTTGTTAAACATGTTGCTCATTTATGATCCCACAATTTATTAAAATTAAAGCAAAAGAAAATTATTGATTCCAAAAACCTAAATTTGTCTGTCAAGGTTATTTGTTTAATATATTTTCTATTCTGATTCAAAAAACCTAGACTCTAAAAGATAAATTTCAACATTAATGAAGAGGATTTTGGTATGTGGCTCTGGCGGTTTTATCGGAGGACATCTGACTAAAAAACTCAAAGAAGAAGGTCATTGGGTCAGGGGTATCGATTTAAAAAATAATGATTTCAATAATGATCATTCTGATGAGTTTGTACTTGGAGACTTAAGAAACCCAAAAACATGCCTAGAAGTATCTGAAGGGATCCATGAAGTATACCAACTGGCCGCAGACATGGGCGGAGCTGGGTATTTATTCTCAGGAAAAAATGATGCTGATGTTATGCACAATTCCGCCCTTGTCAATATCAACATTCTAAATAGTGCTCGAATCAAGAAAATCAATAGAATATTTTATTCCTCGTCTGCCTGTGTATATCCAGAATTCAATCAAGAAGATCCTAGCAATCCAATATGCTCTGAACACACTGTATATCCCTCACAGCCAGATAGTGAATATGGGTGGGAAAAACTATTTAGTGAAAGATTATATCATAGCTTTTCAAGAAACTATGACATAGAGGTTAGGATAGCCCGATTTCATAACATTTTTGGTGAGATGGGCACTTGGACAGGAGGTAAAGAAAAAGCACCAGCCGCTATATGCAGAAAAGTTGCAGAAGCTGATGAAGATTCCTCAATTGAAATATGGGGAGATGGAAATCAGACTCGATCATTCCTACATATTGATGAGTGTATAGAAGGAGTATATCGTTTGATGAATTCTGAATGTCAAGTTCCCGTCAATATAGGCTCAGATGAACTTATCAGTATCAATGATTTTGCGAGAATGGTGATACAAATTTCAGGGAAGACGCTAAAACTAAAGCACATAGATGGTCCATTAGGTGTAAGAGGTCGCAATTCTGATAATCGATTGATCAAATCTCAATTAGGATGGGCTCCCAACTTGTCCTTAGGCATAGGTGTAGAAAAAGTCTACCAATGGGTCAACAAACAAGTTCAAATCAACAAGCTATCATGATTTGTAGATCTAATTTTTCGAATGTATTCTGATAACCTCATTTAAGAGCCTCTACAAAAATCTATAGAAATGAAAATTAGATTCCCCTCTGGAGATATCAAGAACTATAACCACTCATTATCAGTAATAAGAGGATTACTTGCAGCTAATTTCAACATTCATCCTACCCAACAGTTCTATTTTCTTAACGGAAAATATATAGAAAACACACAAATGGAGTTAGATCACAATCAAGTCCTCGATTTAGCCATTGGAGTATTGAGTAAGTATGCCGTTTGTAACCAAACCGTTGTTCATGCACTTGAGAAATTGTCTATTCTACCATTAGTGACTCCTTCATCGCAAATTGCTTCAAGAAAACTAAATGATCTGAACACATTATTAAGATTTTATAATGGAGAATATATTTACCACAAAAATCCTGAGCTTGAAAAAGGAACCAAAGAAAAAGCAATGTCGTTTTATGAAAAATATGACGAATTCAAAACAAAGAGATTAAAAAGAATAAAGGAATTCTGTGATGGACAGGATTCAAAAACAATGATTATTAGCACTTTTAATCATCCTTATACTATATTATTCAAAAACTTTATAGCCTCATGCAAAGAAAACAATATTAATATCCCTAAAAATCTCTTAATATTTCCTATGGACCAAGATGCACATCATTCTTGTAGAAAGAGTGGTATCCGCTCATTGTTCATGAAAGGTTCGTATGGGACCACTACAAGTAGTCATAAGGTATATGGAGATGGAGATTTTAGGATATGTATGTTTATGAAGAATGCTATAGTTAAAGATATATTGGATTTAGGTTATAATGTTTTATTTATGGACATGGATATGATATGGCTTAAAAACCCATTGCCATATTTGACAAACCTATCTGAGCTTTATGAATATGATTTTATGTTTATGTTTGACGGTATAAATCCAAGATTTCAACCTTTGTATTACAATTCAGGATTTTTTTACATCAGAAACACGGATTTCTCTAGACAGGCATGGAATAAAATATTTGATAATTATGACAAGGTCTTTCATTACGGTAGTCAGCAAATGATAGTGAATATGGTCATGAATGTGTATCGCGAAAAAGGTTTAAGAACACATTTACTGGATCCTAATAAATTTGTCAACGGGCATCAAATCACACCCAATAAAGGCAATTTCAAACCATCAGAAGACACCTATGCCATTCATGCGAGTTGGACAGCAGGAATAGACCAAAAAATAAGAAATTTGAAGAGCAATGGATTGTGGTATTTATAATGCCCCACCATTTTTCAATACTAAGTACTATTTCTGATTCCTCCAAAAAGGACGACTCTTAATCTTTTGCCAAAGTTCCTGAGCAATATCAACAGGGAAATGTTGAAGGCGAACATGGCAAAAATTTTCTCTTCCCAACATCTCCACCATCTGATCGATCCGATTACTTTTAAGTAGTTTCAATGTGAAATTAGGCAAGTATTCATGCTTTTTCATCATTAATCCTATGGACACATCATCAATAATGTCATATCGAATCTTTTTCTTATTCTTGACAAGATAACTCACTTCTTCATTACCTAATAGGTAAGCAGACCCACTTATAAATGTATTTCCTGGGTATTCATCTAGCTCTCCAATCTTTTTAATACTCTTATTCGCCCCAATCTTTCCACGATGTATCAAATCACTTCTTAAAGCGTCATTCCAAATACCACTACCAGAATATATTATCTCTTCTTTTGTAGATACTAACTTTTCTAAGTTTTGAGTGTGAACCATACTACTCAAATTCGTTCTAAAAAAAACATCGTATTTATCTTTTAAAAATTCAAAAGCAAAAATGGTTTTACTCAAAATACCTGGAATAACTTTATGTCCTCCATTACTGGAAAAGAACCCATTAAAATCAATGTTTTCATCCATTATAATGTTCTCGCTCAAATGTGAAAACAAACTTATATCTGAACCTTTTTCAAAAAGTAAAAAGACATCTATATTTGGTTTTTTCTCATTGGTATACTTTATCATATCTGACCAGTATGCACGAAGGTAATGCCGATATACGGCCTGATTCTGAGCCGCAATTACTAAAATTGCTATTTTCTTAATATGTATCATGATTTTCTCTATAAATAAACTGGAATGTCTTTAATAATTAAACATTTCAATATCCTTTCGGTAGAGGGTTTTTAGTCTTTGTGTTTGAGATTCATTTATCTCCCTTAAGTGGTCATAGTGAAAATTGAGGCTCGAAATATCTACATGAAAATCATCATTTAATATATTTACCAGCTCCTGAATATCATTTTCAATGCAATAGCAGTTTACTTTAAGTTCTTCACTTTTGATCATTTCATGCTGAGGTCTAAAATGATTAAGATCTATTCCTTTATTTCCTAAAAAGAATTTAACAAAATGCGGATCCGCATAGCTTTTATTATTAACTACTTCTTCAACAAGGTCTATAAATTGATCAAGTTCAGGATAAAGAACCTTAGCATTCTTAAAAAAAGAATAAGTACTCAAAATTTTGCTAATCGGATTCCTGATTGTAGAAAAGATAAACGTGTTTTCTACTTTTATTTCATTATAGCTTTGAATCTCCTCCATACTAAAATGTTGCACTACACGATGAAAATTCTTTTTTTTAGCCAAAGTGCACTGCCCGAATTTGTTGAGCTGTCTTGTGATATATCTTCCAGCAGTCTTAGGAATATGAATAAAAATAATATCCCTGTTAGAGTTCTTTAAATTTCTATAATATGGCAAAATCTAGAACAAATATTAAGATTCAATTTATTTCGAAAGATACCAATTATTAGAATATTTCAAGTCAGGTTTAATGGTAAGTTCTGGTACTTTTGATATTTTAAAGCAGGCTATTATATCTTTTGAAGAATTAATATAGTACAGGTGATTCGTTCACATGAAAATTCAGAAAAGTGACTGTCCAAAAACATCAAAGATTGCATATTTTATTATGGGGCATTAATGAGTCTCTTGATTTGATGAAGGAACTTTGTGTTTATGCAGTTAAAACAGCAGAGACATTTGGGCTTAAAGTAGACTTTATAGGATTGGGACATAAATTCAAAGCACACATACAAAGAGTACAAATTGCCATTGATTTTTTAAAAAGGCTAGAACCGTCAGAAATAGTTATACTTATGGACGGTAGTGACACATTATTCACTGATTATGAAGATCAAATTTTTCAAAAATTTATTGAATTAGATTCTCGAATTCTCATCTCAGCCGAAATAAATTTTACACATCAATACTTCCAATTTAAAGATAGGTTTGACCAAATTGACTCTCCTTATAGATATGTTAATGCTGGGACCATGATGGGCTATGCAGGAGACCTTCTGAATATGTGGTTAGAAATGGAAGAAATAGCTAAAACTTACCCAGATGCAAATGACCAAGGCCTCTTGGGCATATGGTGCTATAACTATCTTTCTCATCCTGACAAAGTAAAATTGGACTCATCTTGTAAAGTGTTTTGGGTTTCTGCCTCTGAACATCGAAGAGTAATGGAATTAGCAAATTCAAAAACAACGATATATAACCCAATTACGAAATCTAAACCTGCCATATTTCATATCACTGGGAATAAAGACCCAATGATTAGGAAAATATATTTGACATTATTCTCTAGCATAATGGAGATATCCAACAGAGAGTCATTTAGAATCGTCATTATCTCTCCTTTGAACAGGAATGAAAACTATTTTTTATGGAAACCAAAAGACGATGTAAAAAGAGATAAAAATAGACCCATTTGGTATCACGATGATCATCCAAATATTATTTCCTTCTTCTATGGTATTTCAGATGATGAAGAGCCTCACATTATTCGGACCAATGACTTTTATGAAGCAGTACTCAAAATCAAATCAAAATATTTTAGTGACTACATTATTCATGTGCCCGAAGGGCGGATATTTCATTATAATGATTTATATGATACTGTTAAATCAAGATACAATGAAGCGGAAATTCAAAAAATGGATGGTAGTGATTTTGCCACTTCTGAAAGTTTCATCATTTACAAGAACAAATATTATGATTTTAATGAATTGACCAGAGTAGAAGATCAAGAATTGGATCTCATTTCAAATTTTACAAAAAAAAGAAAGTCCTATGAGGAAAACGAACTTCTCAGAGAATATAAAATCAATAAGCCAGAATATCCTTTCGACGTAATTTCTCTAGGAGGGTGGTGCGGTCCAGCTATAGTATGTAGAGACTTAAAAATTAGATCTACAGCTTATCCCTTCTGTATGCTTCATTCCTCTGTAGACAGTCTCCATGAAGTAGTTAATGAGAATTTTGAGATGTTTTATAAAGATCGGGAATATACTGTAATGCCTCATCATGACATGAGTGACCCTATTCAGAAAGATAAAATGGACGAAAGGCTTGAAAAATTTATAGAAAGACTGAAAAATGCCAAACCTATCCTATTTGTTAGGGCTATGATCCATCCTGATTACAACTATGAAATACAACAAATGCAAATTCTTGCAGAACAAATAAATAGAAAATATGATCGAAATGACAAATATGTATTAGCTCTACATGATCAAAATCTCAAAACTACAAAATTAAAAATGCTTAGTTCTAAAATCATGCTCTGTGCGGTAGAAGGTTCATCAGGCTGGAGAGTGCCCAATCGTGGAGAAATGTTTGACAGTTATAGAAGATTAATCTGTTATGCCATTGATAATGACAATTGGTTGTATGACATACCTCATGTGAAATCTCATACTATTATTGAACATAAGTCCTACCCAATACACAAAGATTTATTTGATACAAATTAAAAGAATCTTTAACTCGTTAAGTTAATAAAAATATACTCAAATTTCTACTTAAGGAGGTGGAGCTGTTGGCGCCGATGTTGGCGCCGATGTTGGAGCCAATGTTGGAGCCAATGTCAAAAAATCACATGAAGTTGGAGCCATTGTAGGTGATG
>DKPS01000061.1:0-13266 GCA_002471345.1 Saprospiraceae bacterium UBA7328 | reverse complement strand
TGTCGTCGGTGCTGTAGTAAAAAGAATATTTGCAGAGGGTGCCGTAGAGTATATAAATGATTTTTCGGAAGCACTTGCCCCCAATTCTTGTCTTCCAAGAGTTTTATCAAAAGAAGAAGTCATAGATAAAGGAGAAGAATATCCTGAAGGCTGACCCCATGCCTTAAGAGATAAAGGAAATCCAACAAACAGAGGTGTACTACCCGCCAAAATGTTTTTTAAAGCTTTACGCCGATTTAGACCTTTAATTGAATCCTGAGTTTTTATCTCTCTTCCAGGATTTTGTTTCTTCTCATCCATACTAACTATATATTTTTATAGAATCTTCTTTTAAAGATCTAAGTGCCTGAATACCAATGATTAACAATAATAATGAAAGGCTTATTAGAGCCCACTCTGACAAAGTTGGAATACTAGATGCTGGAGATAAAGTAGCTACATTTCCTGCCAAAACTGTACCTCCAGAAACTCCATTCAAACATCTTTCTGTCACTCTGAACTCAAACTCATTTAACATACAGCTCTTTGTACCACAGTCAGCAAACTCGATCCATCCAAATCTTCCATTCTTTTCCACTGGAATAAAGCCTCCATTACCACCACCTAAAGGGCCTGTATGATTACTGCTATTATATATTTCCAATGGACCATCAATATATGGTCCTAAAGCAGAAATATCTTCTCCTATACTTACAAGTCTAGCCTTTAAAGGGTTCATTGAACTCTGTAAAAATCTAAGGCCAGTTGAGCTGCTTATTACAACAGCACTAGGTGCTGGTCCTGAAAAAGAAATTTCATAATCATCTGCGCTTATAGGTATCTGTACTGAAGATGTAAGCATAATAACATTTCCAGAATCATAAGGTCCATCACATTGAGCATAAAGACAAATCGCTCCAATGCAAACGATAAATGTAAGAGTGGTTTTTACCATCAAAATTTTAGTTAACATAGATGTCGAATTGTTTTCACGCTCGAAGGTAAAATTTTTTTACATAATTATAGGCAGACATTTAAATAAATGTCTGCCTATAATTTACCTTCTGGATAAAATTGAAAACGAATAGTAGAACCAATTGACTTGATATTAGAATTATTCTTTTACTATGATAAATCCTTCTTTTTTCCCTTTTTAACTATAAATTTTGACACAATCCAATTAGAACAATAGTTTATTTCAACACTTGTCTCACAATTAATTACACATTATGAAAATATTTAATATCTTAGATATGTTATAATGGTGTAAATCCATTTCTACTTCATAAGAAACTACACAACTTTTGAATTTACAAGCCAAAATATACTACCCCCTACTTATCGGCTTTAGTACTTTTGCTCTTTTATTTTTGACTCTATTCAGTGCCAATTTGACATTGAGCATCGGAGTCATGATTTCTCTTTTAGTCTTAAGCCTTTATGGTATTTCTATTGGTCAGTTAGGATATGCTTACATCTCCTCATTAGGCGAATATATCCGAAGGGCGGTAGGAGTAGTGAGTATTGTTTTACCCGTTGCGCTTTATATCAAAGCATCTGAGGCTCTGATCGCAATTTCTGGATTTAGTCTACCTGACCTTTTGCACTTTGTCCCATCTGCATTTTTTGCTTTGTTTCCTTTAGCTATAAGCTTCTATGGTATTTTTCTATTGTCTGTATTTCTATATCGCATTTTCCTTTTCGATATGGATTCAAATTACAGAATAGCTTTCATAACAGGATCAGTAACAATTTTGTATACCATTTTATACTATACCATAGGATTCCATGTTGCCCCAATTCCTTTTGCTTTAGCAGCAACCAGTTATTTCTTTTTAATGGATTTGTACGTTGAGAGATATTCACCTTCTATAGTATGGTCAGTTCTGTGGAATGTGATGCTGTGTTCCTACTTATCTATGATACTTTTTGCTGCCCATAATTCATTGCTTATCGCAAATGGAGAAGAAGTCTTACCAATAGTAGATGCACTAAGTTTTTTCTCTGTCGGATTTATCTTTTCATCAGGCATTTTGTTCATTTTCAGTAGAATAGCTGAGTTGCCATTATTTGACGATAGTATCCTCAGCCTATTCAAAAGAAGAAGACTTCTTCAAGATAGAATTCAGTATACTATCATAACTATTCTGATTTTCAGTTTTGCTATAACTGCTTCTATATCAATATTTTACTTTAACAATTTCCAAGGGGATCTAAATCCATTGGACTTTCTAAATAATAGATTCATTCATGCCCTACTTAATGCATATGTCTTCTTATTCCTAATAGGATTTGGTCTAGTGGTAAGTATTTCTTCCTATATCACAAGACCTATTACTAATCTTGGATCAAAGCTTCAACAGATAAAACTCAGCAGACAAAATGAGACAATAGAATGGGAAAGTGAAGACGAAATAGGTTCGCTGATACAGGAATATAATGGTATGATTAAACAGCTGGAAAGCAATGCCAAAATATTAGCCCAGAGCGAAAGAGATACTGCTTGGAGAGAGATGGCAAGGCAAGTAGCTCACGAGATTAAGAATCCTCTCACGCCTATGAAGCTCAGTCTTCAGCATATGCAACGAACTGTGCATGGTGGTGATGATAGTCGATCAAAGGATATTGTAGATCGTATGTGTAATACGCTCATGGAACAAATAGACAATCTAAGTCAAATCTCTAACGAATTTTCAAACTTCGCTACCCTACCCACATCTAACAACAATAAAATTCTACTCAATGAAGTCGTAGAAACTGTCCATGATCTTTTTAGAAAGCGAGATGATATGGACATCCAGATGATTGAGCCCATTGACGATGTAATTGTATATGCTGATAAAAATAATCTCATCCGTATACTGAATAACCTCATTAAAAATGCCATTCAAGCAATTCCCACAGATCGTAAAGGTGAAATTGTAATTCAACTCTACAAGGATCAAACAAAAGGATACATTTCGGTCAAAGACAATGGAACGGGTATACCAAAAGAAATGGAACATAAAATCTTCAAACCTAATTTTACAACAAAGTCAAGTGGTACTGGCCTTGGCTTAGCAATTGCGGCCAACATGGTTGAGTCGTTTGGGGGTAATATTTATTTTGAATCAGATGGATACTCCGGAAGCACTTTCTATATAGAAATTCCTCTGAATAGAGTTGAATCTTTATACTAGTATTTCATTTTAGACAAAAGGCACCTTTACCACTTCTGCTGCAATTTGTTTCTTTCGTATCTGAATCTTTATTTTAGTTCCTTTCTTGGATAACTCCTTCGGAACGTATCCCATACCTATTCCTTTTTCAAGCATAGGAGATTGTCCACCAGATGTAACATTCCCCACTACATTACCTTCCAAATCAACTATATCATATCCACTTCGAGGGATTCCCCTTTCTGTCATTACAAAACCAACCAATCTCTTTCTAACACCTTCTTCCTTCTGTTTTTTCAGATTTTCAGCATTGATAAAATCCTTACTAAACTTAGTAATCCATCCAAGACCTGCTTCTAAAGGTGATGTCGTTTCATCGATATCATTTCCATATAGACAAAACCCTTTTTCCAACCTCAGCGTATCTCTTGCACCAAGCCCTATGGGCAATATCCCTTCTGGCTCTCCTGCACTCATCACATTTTCCCACAAAGTCAAAGCATCTGCATTGTCTACATACAATTCAAACCCTCCACTACCTGTATATCCTGTAGCTGAAATAATTACATTTTCCACACCACCTATGCTTCCTACTTCAAATGAATAATATTTAATCTCTTCAAGATTTACATCTGTTATTCTCTGTAAAGCATCTATTGCTTTAGGGCCTTGTACTGCAAAAAGACACATCTTATCCGACTGATTTTGCATTGAAACATCTTCAGTATTATGTTTTGAAATCCAATTCCAGTCCTTTTCAAGATTAGAAGCATTCACCACCAATAAATACCCATCATCAGTCATTCTATACACAATCAAATCATCAACTATTCCGCCTTTTTCATTGGGCATACATGAGTATTGTGCTTGACCTATTTCCAGTTTTGAGGCATCATTACTACTGATTTTTTGAATAAGGTCAAAGGACCCTTTTCCAGATATGTAGAATTCTCCCATATGACTTACGTCAAAAATTCCTACACCTTCTCTTACTTGCATATGCTCTTGTACCACTCCGCTGTATTGAATTGGCATACTATATCCAGCAAATGGCACCATACGGCCTCCTAAATCAATATGCTTTTGTTCAAGTACTAATGACTTTATTTTTTCTTCCATGTACAACCCATTGGGTATTTGAAATATTAATATCTAAGTGACAAATATTACTAAAGATTAGTTCATCACTTCCTGTTCAGATTCAATTTCATCATCTGCATAAGCACTTAGTGGAGGACAACTACACATTAAGTTTCTATCTCCATAAGCATCGTCCACTCGCCCTACTGCTGGCCAAAATTTATTCTTTCCCACATATGAAAGAGGGAAAGCAGCTTCAGCCCTGGAATAAGGATAATCCCATGAATCCGCTGTTAGAGCAAGCATAGTGTGGGGAGAATTACTTAACACATTGTTTCCTGGTTCTGCTTTTCCTTCGGTAATCTCACCAATTTCTTTCCTTATATTGATCATAGCATCACAAAACCTATCTAGTTCTTCCAATGTTTCACTTTCTGTAGGTTCTATCATCATTGTATTACTCACTGGGAAAGAGACTGTAGGAGCATGAAAACCATAGTCCATTAGTCTTTTAGCTAAATCTATTGCTCCTATTTTCTCAGTTTTAAAATGTCTTAAATCGATGATTAACTCATGTGCATTATGTCCATGTTTACCGGTATATAGTACTTTATAGTGTTCTGTTAGCCTTTCCTTGATATAGTTAGCATTTAGGATAGCTACTTCTGTCGCCCTTTTTAAGCCATCTCCTCCCATCATTGCGATATAGGCATATGATATGGTAAGTATACTAGCACTTCCCCATGGTGCAGCAGATATACCATTAATTCCTTTTTCACTGTCCTTCATATTCACCACGGAATTAGAAGGCAAAAATGGAGTTAGTTCTTCTGTCACCGCTATTGGGCCCATCCCTGGACCTCCTCCTCCATGAGGTATGCAAAATGTTTTATGAAGATTAAGATGACATACATCAGCTCCTATCCTGCCAGGGCTGGTAAGCCCCAACTGAGCATTAAGATTAGCTCCATCCATATAGACTCTACCACCATTCTCATGGATAATATTACATGCTTCGACTATACCCTCTTCAAAAACTCCATGTGTACTTGGATAGGTAACCATGAGGGCCATAAGATTCTCTTTGTAAGCCTGAGCTTTATCTCTAAGGTCATCTATGTTAATGTCGCCATTCTCCTCACATTTGACTAGGACGACTTTCTGTCCTGCCATTACTGCTGATGCAGGGTTAGTGCCATGAGCAGATGTAGGAATTAGAGTGATATTTCTATGGTTTTGTCCACTACTTTCAAACATTGCCTTGATTACCATAAGGCCTGCCAACTCTCCCTGAGCTCCACTGTTAGGCTGAAGTGACGTAGCATAAAAACCTGTAATCTCTGAAAGCCACGTTGATAAATCATCAAACATCTCATGATATCCAGAGACTTGATCAAATGGAACAAAAGGATGAATATTTCCAAATTCCGGCCAAGACAAAGGCATCATTTCTGAAGTAGCATTGAGCTTCATTGTGCAAGACCCTAGGGAGATCATAGAATGCACTAATGATAAATCCTTATTCTCCAATCTCTTCATATACCTCAACATCTCATGCTCAGAATGATATTTGCTAAACACAGGATGAGATAAGAAATCCGAACTTCGCTCTAAACTATCCTTTATGATTACCGAATAGGCAAGTTCATTATTTTTTACAGTTCCATTTAGAGCAGTTCTGAATATATCTACAATGTCATCTACATCTTCTTGCGTCACAGTTTCATTGAGTGAAATCCCTATGTCTCCATTTTCAAAGTACCTAAAATTGATTCCTTTTATGAGAGCTCCTTTTCTAATCGATTCTGTATGACTCGTTTTAATTCTTAAAGTGTCAAAAAAACATTCATTTACTTGATCATAGCCAAATGCCTTTAGGTTAGCATTCAGAGAAGCAGTAAAACTATGTATTCTATTGGCTATTTGTTGAAGTCCTTCTTTGCCGTGGTAAACGGCATACATTCCTGCCATCACTGCTAATAGAACTTGAGCTGTGCAAATATTCGAAGTAGCCTTTTCTCGTCTGATATGTTGCTCTCTAGTCTGAAGGGCCATCCTATATGCGATATTCCCTTTACTATCCTGAGTGACCCCAATGATCCTTCCTACCACTTGCCTTTTAAAATCTTCTCTGGTAGCAAAAAATGCCGCATGAGGACCTCCATAACCTAATGGGATCCCAAATCTCTGAGATGTTCCCACCACTACATCTGCTCCCATTTCGCCAGGAGATTTAAGCATGACTAGTGACATCAGATCAGCTATTATCACCGTTTTCACATCCGATTCCGCAGCGGCTGCAATAATAGATGAAGGGTCTTTAATTGCTCCATTACTATCTGGATATTGGAGACATATTCCAAAAAGATCTGGATCACTTACATCCACCTCTGATCTGTCTCCAATGACAATTTGTATTCCAACAGGCTCAGCTCTACCTATCATCACATCCAAAGTCTGGGGAAATATATTCTGCTCTATAAAAAACTTATGAGCCTGCTTTTTGCTTTTAGCTTTTACTCTGTGTAACATACTCATGGCCTCTGCGGCGGCAGTACCTTCATCCAATAATGATGCATTCGCAATCTGCATACCAGTTAGATCAGTAATCATCGTCTGAAAATTGATGATAGCTTCTAATCTCCCTTGTGCTATTTCTGCCTGATAGGGTGTGTAAGCTGTATACCAACCCGGATTTTCCAGGATATTTCTTTGGATAACTGCAGGTGTGATACACTCATGATAGCCCATGCCAATGTACGACCTAAATACCTTATTCTTGTCTGCTAAATATTTGAAATTTTTGATAAACTCAGCTTCTGTCTGAGCTGAAGGAAGCTCTAATTCTTGATTAGATCGAATGCTCTTTGGAACTGTCTCATCGATGAGTTGTTCTACATCGCTTACACCTATGATCCCAAGCATATAATCAATATCCTTTTGGCTAGGACCTATGTGGCGATTGACAAATTTTTCTGTCATTTCTCTGGTAGTTTATCTCAGTTAATTACATCTATAAATAGGTACAAATACAATAAAACACGAATATATCTGAAATGTTACTATTGGTAATAAAAGAAGGAGATTTTCATTTCAAAATTGAATAGTCTGATTTCAATATTTTATAAACAATTTAGACATTCTCCGAACCGAAAAAAAATGAAGTAATTCTTCACAATACTAACAAGTATCTAAAGGAAAGATTAAAGGGATCATTCATCATTGAGGTCTTAATACCTAATTACATGAGGTCACATTGATCATGATGCAATCATTGATATTCAACAATAATCCCTAAATTCAATACTATTAGTTAACAATTGAAAAATTAAACCATGAAAAAAATTATTCCAAACTTAATCTTGATTGCCGCAACAGCAATTTTGTTCACTTCATGTTACACCAATACGATGATTGTAGGTCAAGGGGCTCAAACCGGGGTGGAAGTAAAAGCAAAAAATCATTATTTGATTGCTGGACTTGCTCCATTATCACAAGCTGATCCACAAGAAATGGCAAATGGTGCGGCAGACTACGAAGTAACTATCCAACATACTTTTGTGGATGGACTGATCAATGCAATTACATTAGGAATCTATACTCCTACTACTACTATTGTAAGAAAATAATTCAATGATAGAGAGGCTATCGATATATATTCGTTTAGCCTCTCTACTACTTACTTTATAATCACAAAATGCTCAGGACTTTAATTCTATCCATTGGTATCATCTTGATAATAGTATCATCTTACTTTTTAATAAAAGAGCTAATCTCTAATTCAAATTTTACAAATTTTCAATTAGGAAACATTCTAGGAAACGTGATCCTATTTTGTTTGGGAGTATTTATTGTTTACAAAAAAAGGAAGAAGAATTAACCAAAATGAATGGATACCAGATCAATGAAACAAGCAAATTGAGGTCAATGAATACTTCAATACTAGATAAAAACACCTCTTAAATTAAGAGAAGAAGTATTGCTATTAAAGCTGGTAAGCCTTGAACAAAAAATATCTTTTTGCTTACTGATATCCCTCCATAAATTCCAGCTATCAAAACACAACCTAAGAAGAATAAGGATACATTTTCACTCCATTGTACATTAGAAATAACTAAGGACCAAATGAGTCCGGCGGCCAAAAAACCATTGTATAATCCCTGATTAGCAGCCATAGTCTTTGTGGGCTCAAAAAGGTCCGGAGGTAGAGATCTAAAAACTTTCCTTCCAGCAGTAGTCCATGCGAACATCTCTAACCACAAAAAGTACAGGTGGAGTAATGCTACAATCGCTATCAGAACTTTTATGAGTATATCCATCATTATAATTTATATTTTATTAATAGGCCATTGTTGCTGCATCAGGTCGTCTTGGGTCAGAAGATCCAAAGAGCAAACCATTTTTTAGCATAATCGTCTGTGTGCTGCCCATAGCACTACGATAGCTCACATTATGATTTTTATTCCGAAGCAGACTTTGAGTATCTAGTCCAATTCCCTTTTCAATATATAGAATGTCAGGATACCACTGATGATGTATACGAGGAGCATGAGTTGCCTCAGCTACATTCATGTCATGATCTATTATATTTAAAATGACTTGAAGAACAGTAGTAATGATCCGACTTCCTCCTGGGCTTCCTGTTGCAAAGTATGGTTTGCCCTCTTTAAATACCATAGTCGGTGTCATACTACTCAATGGCCTCTTTCCAGGTTCTACAGCATTAGCCTCTCCGCCTAGTAGTCCAAAAGCATTTGCTACTCCTGGCTTTGCAGAGAAGTCACTCATTTCATTGTTAAGGAGTATTCCTGTTCCTTTAGCAACTATACCGGTTCCAAAACTAAAATTAAGTGTATAGGTATTGACCACCACATTTCCATCTTTATCTACTACTGTGAAATGAGTAGTCTCCTCACTTTCATAGTCCTGAGGTTTTCCAGGTTTGATATCATCTGAAGGAGTAGCTGTCCATCTATTTATTTTACTTCTAACTTCTGCCGCATACTCTGCTGAGGTGATTCCTTGAGTAGGTACATTCCAAAAATTTGGGTCCCCTAAATGTTCACTTCTGTCTGCATAGGCATGCTTCATACTTTCTGCCATAATATGAAGAGTTTCTGCAGTGTTATGTCCTAAGTAACCTAAAGGAAATCCACTGAGAATATTCAACATCTGAATCACATGAACACCTCCTGAACTAGGAGGTGGCATAGAAGCTATATCATAGCCTCGGTATGACCCCCATACGGGCTTTACTTCTTCTACTTTGTAATTGTTGAGGTCCTTCATTTCGATGTACCCATCGTTCATAGTCATGTCATCAACTATCCTTTTTCCTACTTCTCCTTTATAAAATGCATCTGCTCCATGATCTGCAATTTGCTTAAGACTCCAAGCCAAATCTTTTTGTATTAACTGATCTCCTGCTTCATAGTACCCACCATTTTCTTTATAAAATATCTTAGCTGATTCTGGCCATTTCCTAATCCTTCTTTCTAGGTTTTTTAAGATTCTAGCTAAATCATATGTTACTTGAAAACCTTCTTCTGCTTGTTTGATGGCTGGTGCTAGTACTTCTGCTAAGCTCATAGTACCATAGAGTTCTAATGCTCTGGCCATTCCAGCTACACTTCCTGGCACTCCTGCAGATGCATACTGAGCATTGACCTTACTCCTATCTACATCTCCTTTTTGATCCAAGTACATATCTCTGAAAGCCTTAGCAGGAGCCATTTCTCTGTAATTCAAAGTATTAGTCTCATTTTCATCTGCATCATGAATCATCATAAATCCACCACCACCTAAGTTGCCAGCTCTTGGTAAAACCACTGCTAAACTGAAACCAACAGCAACTGCTGCATCTACAGCATTTCCTCCTTTTTTTAATATCTCCAATCCAACTTCTGTAGCCAGTTTGTGCTGGCTTGCTACCATACCATTCTCTCCTACGATGGGATGATGCCTCACATCACTGGAGTAAATGGGCGTCGTTTGCTGAGCGAAAAGTGATGAAAGAGTTAGAATTATGATTGAAAAAGCTAGTATTTGCTTCATACTTATCAATTGAATTTTTATCTGATGTGGATAAAAATACAAAAGGGTATGTTCTCATTTATAATGAAGCACCTAAAGAAGTGATTAAACAACTATGTCCTCTGACAAGAATAGCGGCTAGGTTATCAGGAATTAGCAAAAATTGGAAATGCATAATTCGTGATCCAGTACTTAATTACCATTGAGATAGGTTGCCAACCTGAGCTTGATCAACCTTTGGCTGAAGAATTTTGGTGAAAAATTGAGGAACTATGTGTTATTCATAGGTGATGTAATATGTTACTAAATCACTTCAAGGACTAAAAATTAAAATGACTGTACTGTTATTTCTAAGATGTAATCTTCTTCATTAATTTCAGCATTGCCAATACTTGGGTATGGGTCTCCTTTCGTGAGTGTATATCTTACATTATTAAATTCTACAGATTCTGATTCTTCTTCCAATCCTGCCAATTTCAAAGTCAATAAACTCACTTGATCCAATTCTTCAATAAGGGATAATTCTACCTCCAACTCTCCTGCCCAAACACACTGGACATTATCAGGGCACCTGCTTTCATTGACAACAGAAATAAAACTGATTTCTAGATTGTCGCAGATCGATTTAGTTTCTCCAAAATTGATAGTAATTGTTTTTTCAATTGATAAACAGTCGTCACTTTTACTACATGAGGATGTTATGATAATCATGGAAACAATAAATATGAATATGTATTTCATAGCATGAATTTTAATTACACTTATAAAGACGGGGTCTCAATAGAATGTGTTGGTTTCCATATCTTAATATTTTGATAAATTATTAGGACTTATCTATGAACTATCAACCTTTTGTGAAAACAAAACGTCAAGCCTATTCAATTCTTTTTTAATTAGGCTTATTTATTAAGTATGTGACTCAATCTAATTACAGACATAAACTCATTTTAGCATTTCCTTTTAAAAAAGTGAATTTCCTAAACTTGATCAAGTTATTAATGTCAATTATCTATTTATAGTTTGAAAGGCAAAACTGGAAAGTTCCTAATGGCAAAAAATTAATTCGAATATATTTTTACTCAAGTTCAACAACGTATTTAGAAATAAATCAAACAATCAGCATTCATTTGATCTATCCATTTTGGTTTTATTAAATCCTGATTCCATCTCAAGTCCAACCTTTCAAGGTTTTTCAATTTCAGAATTTCCACAGGTAGTTCCTTTAAGTGATTTCCTCTGATATCCAATCTTCTGAGGTTACTCATTTTGGATATTTCTTTTGGAATAATCTGAATATTATTGTTCCTGAGTTTCAGCTCTCTGACATCACTCAGATCTGTTGGGAATTCTCTTATCAGATTATTTTCTACATTAAGTAATCTAAGCTTGTTGTGGTTTTTTATTCCAATTGGGAGACTTTCTAGTTGATTGTTTTGAAGATGAAGTTCAAGAAGGTTTGATAATCTTACCATTGATGCTGGAAGAAATTTTAAGTCATTCTCCTCAAGTTTGAGTTCTACCAGATTTATCATGTTCCCTAAGCTTTCTGGCAATTCTTCCAAACTATTCATACTGAGATTTAGGTATCTCAGTTGAGTAAGATTTCCTATAGTCTCAGGGACACAATTTATCTTGTTATTATGTAAATAGAGATAAGAATCTAAAGAAGCCAAGTTCCCAATTTCTTGAGGTATTTCGCTTATTTGATTATGACCAGCATCAAGCATTTTGAGATTGATCAATTTATCGATTTGAGGAGATAGAAGTTTTATCTTATTCGCAGATATATTTAATACCTCAAGCCCTTGTGTCTCCCAAACTTCAATGGGAACCTTTGTAATGTTGTTATCAAAAACTGAAATCTCTTTAAATCCAGAAGGAATGTGTGGAAAATTGTTTAAATTTTGGCTGTTATGAATCAATTTCATAATAGCAATATCGCAGAAATACTTCAAATGATAACTATGTCAAAAAAACTAGATTATAAGTTAAGTCAGGAGATATATGATTTGTATGACGACTACGCTCACAATAAAATAGACAGAAGGCAATTCGTAGAAAGTCTTTCAGTTTATGCCGTTGGTGGTCTTACTGTTCCTGCTATACTGAGTCATATCATGCCCAATTATACGGACAAAGTGCAGATTCAACAAGACGACCCAAGACTCGAGAGCCAATATATTTCGTACGACTCTCCTAAAGGCGGGGGCGAAATAAAAGGACTTCTTTCTATTCCTAAAGAATCGGATGACAAATTACCAGGTATCATTGTGGTACATGAAAATCGAGGACTCAATCCACACATAGAAGACGTAACAAGACGAGCAGCTTTGGCTGGTTTTATTGCTCTTGGTCCTGATGCTTTATCTCCACTAGGTGGATATCCTGGAAATGATGATGATGGCCGGACAATGCAAAGGAAAAGAGATAGAAATGAAATGTTAGAAGATTTCATAGCTGCATTTGAGCATATTAAAAATCATCCAAAATGTACTGGAAAAGTGGGTGTTGTAGGTTTCTGTTTTGGAGGATGGATATCTAATATGATGGCGGTAAAAGTCCCTGATCTAGGTGCCGCAATTCCTTTTTATGGAAGACAACCTTCAGATGAAATGGTTGCACAAATAAATGCACCCATTCAAATGCATTATGGAGAATTGGATAAAAGAGTGAATGAAGGGTGGCCAGCTTTTGAAGCAGAATTAAAGAAACAGAATAAGAAATATGAAGCATATATTTATGCCAATGCCAATCATGGATTCCATAACGACACCACACCTAGATTTGAAAAAGAGTCTGCAGAATTAGCATGGAATAGAACTATTGAATTTTTTAGGGAGCATTTAATATAACCGATTCAGTGCATTTTAGAATGGGTTGTTCTTGGGCTTATATTTAAGTAGATTTGCACTCCAATTTGGCCCCGTAGCTCAACTGGATAGAGTACCTGACTACGAATCAGGCGGTTACAAGTTCGAATCTTGTCGGGGTCACTTGATAATCAAGGAGTTATGAA
>DKPS01000230.1:1474-46286 GCA_002471345.1 Saprospiraceae bacterium UBA7328 | reverse complement strand
GAGTAGAAATTTTTCTTATTAATAATTTCCTAGACATTAGTGAATGTAATCATCTATGTCAGATGATAAAAAAAAACAACCAAAGATCTACTGTGTCCGGAAATAGTAAGGACGGCAAAGTGTTTAATGAAGCCAGAACAAGCAAAAGTGCATTTTTAAGCAACAATGATTTAATTGTTAGTAAAATAAATGAAAGAATATCTGAGGTAGTACAAGTACCTCTATCTCATGGAGAACCTTTACAAGGTCAGCTCTATAATACTGGAGAATTTTATGGTGATCACATGGACTATTTTGATGATCATGCTTTAGAACATCATTGTCTTTCGAGTGGCCAGAGGACTTGGACATCTATGATTTATCTTAATGACGTTGAGGAAGGAGGACATACAGAATTTTCATCAATCGGAAAATCCTTTGCTCCACAAAAAGGTACTGCATTGTTTTGGCGAAATTCGCATGGCCGAGGAAGTGAAAACCCAAACACTCTACATTCAGGAAGACCTGTAGTCAATGGAGAGAAAATGATTGTTACAAAATGGTTTAGAGAGAATGTCTATAACCAAAGAGAAGACGAAAGAAGAAATGTTCAGGATCAGTCAAAAGAGTCACATACCCAGAGTGAGGTCAACTCTAATACAGAACCAGTAAAAATTGAATATGTCAATGGGGTTCCCCATGCGAGATACAAAACTATAGAGGACATACCTGCTTTGACCTCTACAGGATTCAAAAAAGATCGAATTCCTCAAGGTTTATTTCAAGATATTTTGAATTTTTATAACAATGGAAAAATGGTTGCCACACCAGAATTTGATCCGTCTGATAACACAGATCATCTTTCAGACTTTATTAAAAGCAAAGAAACTTACTATCCTACAGAGATGATACCCCTGACGGATCAATTAAAAGTTGAAATTTTCAATGGAATAGAAGGCATTCTGCAAGAATGGGTAGGGAGGCAGATTGAGCCTACATATTGTTATGGAATTAGGTCTTATAAAAGAGGGGCTTCGCTTAAAAAGCATACTGATGGATATGAAACCAGAATAGTGAGCGCTATTCTGAATGTGGCTCAGAAAGTCGATGAGCCTTGGGGCCTTCAGATAGATGATCATCAGGGTAATGAACATGAAGTGTTTTTAGAACCCGGGGAAATGGCTTTATATGAAAGTGCTATATTAAGCCATGGCAGGGTGAAACCACTGAAAGGAGATTACTATTCTAATTTATTCGTGCATTTCGTAAATGTGAATTAATGCTATATATCATTGTCAGCTCCAGTAGATGTGATTATCAAGCTTGGCAGCTAAGATTATTAGATTGGTCACGAAAAAAAGCAAAACAACCTGGGAAACTCATTATCTTACTTTCAGAGGATGAAATCCATAAAAATGAATCTACAAATATTGATTTTGATCAGGATGATGACGTAGAGCTAATTTCATTACCTGATTGGGCTCATAAGTGGAAAGAAGAACATGATGATTGGTGGGGAGGTATTCCTAACAAGTATGAATCCTTTAATTGGATAGCGGAGTTTTACCCTTTTGAAAAAGAAGATGTACTTCTTTTTTTGGATCCAGATATGATTTTTTTGGAACCAGTAGTCCTTAAACCCAAAGAAAAAGAAATTATTGGTCAACAATGGATAGGTTATAGATCCCTCGATAACTGGCCACAGAAAGAAATGGCCTTTATGTATCCATTTGCTTTACGGTTTGATACGTTGCAAAGAATAAAAGATGATTTTAAGCAGTACTGTTTTAGAATACGTAAAGAAATCAAAGCCTGGGAATCTGACATGTGGGCCTTAGATTATGCTGCTGATAATAATGGTATAAGTGTGAATTACATACCTAGATTAGGAGTTTGTACAGCCTGGAGACAAAATGAAGGACAAGAGCCAAGTCCTATTATTCATTTTCCAAACATAATAGAATCTGAAAAAGGGAAAAAGATATTTTTCAAACAAGACTATACTTTTCACCAAGATCAAAACATAGAAATACATACTGCAAAGCATCAAACTGATAAACAACTCTTAGTGAACATATCACAAGAAAGGACGGATTTTATTTATCATTTGAAGTGGAATTTTGATAATTTATTCAAAGGGTACAACGGTGATAAGGGTACATTAATATTAAAACCATGGTCAGGGGGATTTAATAATATCAGAATGTCATTGGAATTAGCAGTATGCCTGGCTTATCTCTCTAATCGTTCTTTGGTTCTTCCTCCAACTTATGAAATGTACTTATTAGAAGGATCGTCTAATTTGTCGGACTTTTTTGATGTAGATAACCTTGGAATAAAAAGAATCGAATATTCCGCTTTTTGTAATGAAAACGGAATAGAAGTAGACGATAAGAAAGTTAGAAATATCAGCAAAATTGTCGATTATGATTGTGTAGCTAATATTGTGAACTTTGAAAAAATGGTAGTTCCTGAATGGTTTACTAAAGGGAGAACTGTCTTAGATTCACGTGAAATATTTGATGATTCGGACCACTTGTATTTAGATGGAAATTTACTAGGATCTTTTTACCAATGTATATACTCTTCTAAAGATGAAGAGCTTAAAAAGCTCATAGCAAATCATGTAGTATACAGAAGCGACATTTTTAATATAGCTTGGGAATTTATTAATTATATAGGAGACCTTACTTACTATGCGATCCATATAAGAAGAAATGATTTTCAGTACAAGGATTTGTTTATTTCCTGTGAAGAAATTGCCGAAAAACTTTTAGATATTGTTCCAATATATAGTACACTTTATATTGCAACAGATCATCGTGATTCCGATTTTTTCAAACCATTGGCGGAGCAATATACTTTAGTATTTTATCAAGAGATAGCGGATAGGATAGATACACATCCTAAGGATGTTAATTTGATTCCAATTATAGAACAATTTATTTGTACTAGGGCGATCAAATTCGTAGGAATGAAACTATCTACTCTCTCTTCCTATATATTCAGAATGAGAGGGTACATGGATGATATTTCGGACAATAAGTATTATCTCAATGGAGAAGCATTTAGCGCTATAGATCAATGTGATTTTAAAGAAGACAATCGTTTTATTGCGAATTGGGCAAGGGAATATAAGTGCAGTTGGAATTTTAAAAAAGAGACAATATTTGTTTCAATAGCTTCATTCATGGATACTCAACTGGATGAAACAATAAAAAGTGCAATAGAATGTGCAGCGGATATATCTAGAGTAGTATTTGGGGTGCATCTTCAGGATACAACAGAAACCTATCAAACCCTTCTTGCTGAAAACTACCCAAATTTGAAAGTAAAATTCACAAATAAAGAGGATGCGAAAGGAGTAGTATGGGCTCGTAACTGCATCAAAAGAGAACTTTTTGATGGAGAAGATTTCTTTTTGCAGATTGATGCACATTCTAGATTCAAACAAAATTGGGACAATATCCTTGTAAACCAGTACCACAGTATAGAGTCGCCGAATGCGGTGATTACAACTTATCCAAACAGCTTTGAGATATCAGACAATGATTATTCATACCTGAAACTAGAAAATAATAGTCCCCTTATCATTAGAAAATTTTTAACGGATAACCGAGAAGAAAACAGGTTGCGACCTGGCAACTCTAGGCAACTTAATGATTATGAACTAAAACCAAGTAACTGGTGTGCGGCAGGATTTGTATTTGCTCCTGGCAGATGGGTCAAGGATATAGAGTTATCTGATGAAATAATATTCAATGGGGAGGAAGATTTGATGACTCATCTTAGTTTTTTAAGAGGGTACAATCTGCTCACTCCATCTGAATGTTGTGTCTGGCACAATTATAATTTCAAGAATGAAGAAACAGGTATAAGGTATAAGGAGTTTAATCCAAATCTGAAGGGAGACAATTCGATGAAACTGGTGAATCATCATCTTTTTGGATACACACATAAAGGAGAAAGGACTTTCGAGGATTTGGAGAAATTTCTGAATTGGAAATTTAAACCAGTTTTTGGGTATTCTAATATTTTTGTAACTATTGCAGCTTATATGGATCTTGATGTGCGAGAGACAATTGAAAGTTGTTTGAAAAATGCAAAATATCCGAACAATTTAAGTTTCGGGGTATGTTGGCAATACGATATTAGTTCTCATGCATCAGAAACTTATTTAGATGATCTGACAAAATTATACTCTATACAATTAGTAAAATATGACCATTTGGAGTCAAAAGGAGTAGGATGGGCAAGGAATGAGGCTGCTAAATTTTATCAGGATGAAAAGTATATTTTGCAAATTGACTCTCATTCCCGATTTAGAGAAAATTGGGATCAAATTCTTATTGATAATATAACCAACTTAAAAAAAGTATCTGAGAAACCAATAATATCTTGTTTCCCACTTTCCTTCTCCTTACAAGGAGGGCATAATATGGAATTGGAATTTAATGGCCGTACAGATATTGTACATATACCAGAAATAATAAACATCACTGAGGAATACCTTTTTGATTATAATCCTAAATCGGCCTATCCCTCAGAAAATAAAAGTTATACCATTCCAACCCTTGAACCTAGTTTCATATTTGCTGAGGGAACATGGGCTAGGAATGTTTCTCCAGATCCTTCTGTATATTATATGGGAGAAGAAGTATTAGAATCTCTTAGGGCATTTACCCATGGATATGATTTTTTTACACCAGAAGAAAATGTTTTATGGCATCGTTCTGATATGGGTAATATGGAGAAGCATTATGAGTCCCAACACGAAAACATTGTCAAGGAACTGCATCAAAAATCTATGAGTCATATCGAAACTGTAATTAGAGGTGACGGAGATCATCCTTTGATGAGGTTGGGGACACATAGGACTTTAGCAGAGTATGAGGTATATGCCAGTATAAATTTCAATAATAAAAATGTCTTCTCTTTTAAAAGAAAATCTTACGAATTCAAAAAGGAACCATTCAAACTAGGGCTCATCACTAGGTGCAAAGATGAATTTTTTATTAAAGAGTTTTGTAATTACTATTTAAATCAGGGAGTTGATCAAATTCATATAATTGATGATGACTCTGATGACAAATCTATTTATGATGGGATCTTGGGGCGCGATGATATAGTGATTCATTTTGAGAAAAACATCACTAATACCAAGTATGTGAACCATTTATATAGAATAGTTAAAGACAACTTCGAATGGATGATATATGTGGATGTGGATGAATTTATCACCACTAAAAAGGATCGAGATAGGACCATTCTTGATGTCTTAGAAAATGAGTTTAAGGATGTTCATTGTGTTAAAATACCATGGGTCATGATGAGCCCAAATGGCCTACAAAAATCTCCGAAAAGTATATTGGAGAATATAATATACAGATGGGATCATGATAAAAAGCATGAAAATAAAAAGTCCAAGCATAGGAAATTTAGATGCCGGTATGATAAAATTGAGTCAAAGTGTATTTTCAAGACATCTATTTTCAGCGATGTATTTGATCATCATCCTACAGGGTTGATTAACAATAGTGAAAATAGAATAGTAGAAAGTATAAGGGGTACTCCCACAAAACTCAATTCTTATTATGATGAATTGAGAGACGAGGATATAAGAACTGGGATATTATTATGTTATCACTACCGCATTATCTCTGAAGAACAATGCAGAAACAAACTCATCACAAATGTATGGTATAGTAAAGGATACACTTTGGAGGATCTTTTGTCGACTGATTTTCCTGAAGTATTAGATGAGACTCTGAAAACGAAATCATTGGATTATCGAAAAAAAGTGGGCCATTCACCTCATGTAATTTTATAATTGGTATTGCTAATGATTAAGCCCTTTGTAAATAGCTGCTATTGTTAATATGACCAATAAAATTCATTACGCAACTTGGGCAAGATCTACATCTGAATTATCTATTCTTTTAGAATCAGCAACTCGAGTAGGTATAAAGATTGATTTGATGATCTGCAAGGGTTTTTTGGATAAGATAAAGTCATTAAATGAACATCTTAATAGTCTCGATGATCAGGATTATATCATATGCACGGATGGTTATGATGTGATCTATACAAGGTCAGCTGATGATATTTTGACTTTTCTAAAAAAGGAAAAGGCTAAAGTTCTTTTTGGGGGAGAAAAGAATTGTTATCATCATTTTCCAGATGTCAAAGAGTATTTCGAAAAGGAATATCAGGGAGAACCATACCCTTATCTGAATTCTGGCCTAATAGCAGGTCAGGTTAAAAATTTAAAAAATGTTTTAAAGGAAATAATGGGCTCGGCCGGAGTTTTGAGGCAAGAATTCAGTGAAGCTAAAGGCAAGGTGGGTTTTTTTAATGATCAAACGATTTATGGGAAATATGCCAAAGAAAATCCGAACAAAGTATGTGTAGATAGTAAAAGTGAATACTTCTGGACCCTTACAGATGAGAAATATGATCTGGGGAAGTATGTGGAAGTTGGAGAAAATGGAATAAAGAACCTTCTCACTGGTACATTCCCAGCAGCTGTACATGTATCGCATACTGGAAAATTCTATTTGCCTTATCTGAATATTGCATGGAATCTTGGCCTTACTTTGGATGATAAATCTATGAATCAAAAATTAGCTAATAAGCTCTGGGAAAAGTCACAATCCAACAAACCTGATCATATAAAATTGGAAAGCGGTTTTGAAAACTACCTAAAAGAAAAGTTGGGTATGAATAATCCAAGTTTAAATCCAACTAGAAGCATAGCCATTATATTTATAGGAACTGGAAAGTATGTCTCTTTTTTTAAAAATTTTTATGCTACAAATGTTAAGCTTTTTTTGCCCAATTCTCATAAAAAGTACTATGTATTTACCGATAACTTTGAGCAAAGTGGAGTGCCTTTGCATGACGATATTGTTGTAATAGATATAGAAGCTTTGCAATGGCCTTACTCCACACTATATCGATATAAAAACATTAATAATATTAAAAAAAGACTTTCGGTACATAGCCATGTCATTTATATAGATGCAGACATGTATGTTCATGCCGAAATAAATGAGAAAGAATTCTTTGACCATAATAAACCCTTATTTGGTGTACAGCATCCTGGAAATTACCTAAATGGAATTAAGCCATTTGCTAAAAATGCAGACTCTCTAGCCTATGTATCCAATAGCGAAGATTACAATCTTTATTACCAAGGATGTTTTTGGGGAGGGACAATAAAAGAAATACTTTCTCTTGTTGACACGCTGAGTAAAAGAATAGAAATTGATTTAGAGAAGAATATTATAGCCCGATGGCATGATGAATCTCACCTGAACAAATATTTTATTGAAAAAAGTCATTTGGTGCATAAATTGAGCTGTGGCTATGCCTTCCCAGAGTCTCTGGAAGAAAAATTGAAAGTGGATAAAAAAGTGATTCACATCTCCAAAAAGCATAAAGAAATTAGGACAAGTGTAAATAAAAAGCCTAAAAGTAATGTTCCACATGCTGACATTTCTCATTACAAAGAATTAAGTGAAGAAGATGTTTTGATTAAGAGTGATAAAGTCAAAATTGAGTATAAAGTAACTGGGATAGAATTGTTAGATTTATCAGGTGCATTGATTACAAAGATTCATGAAACTGATGCTCAGGTTCTTCAGTTATGTGAAGGAAGATTTAATATAGGTGATCTAATTGAGGTGTTTTGTTCGATTTCTACTTCTTCAAAAGAGGAGATTAAAATGGAATTGCATCTCATTTTGGAATATATGCTTAAAAATAATTGGTTGAGTTTTAGTACGAAGAGGAGTGATAATCTTGTTCCAGCAAAACCTCAAAAAAAATTGACTGAATCCATAGCAAAAAATGTCAATGAACTGGTAAAATGTGACAAGTCCGGAATTCAGTTTTTCTCATTTTCTAACAACATTAATAATGATAATCTTTCCATTCTAAAGGAAAGTGCCATGGCTCATGGAATCCATGTTATGATACTTGGGAACGGACTTAAAAAATTCAGCACTACTATTAAATTGGATTTGTTATACAAAGAGCTATGTAAACTTGGAGATCGGGAGATAGTTTGCGCTTTAGATGGATTTGATGTTTTTTTTAGTGGGTCTGGTGAAGAAATAAAAAGACGATTTCAAAATTCCAAATGCGACATTTTGATTTCAGCAGAGCGGGCTTATTCCCACCAATTTCCTAAATACCGCCAATTTTATGATCAGCTAAAAATCGATAGCCCCTATCGATATATAAATGCTGGATCTATAATTGGGTATGCAGGAGCTTTAAGAAAAATGTATAAATCATCACTTTCTTTGAAATTACAACAAAGGATGTATACAGCGCCCAATATCAATAAAATCAAACGAGTCTCTGAAAAAGTGGCTAAAGCTGTGGGATATGAAAAATTCGATAAAGGATTTGTTTACTCACACATTTATTATACTGATCAGCAACATATTGGTAAATATATAGCGAAAAATCCTGATCGATTAAAAATAAAGATAGATCATGATACACTGTTGTTTTGGTGTACCGCTTTTGAATGGAAAGATATTAAGAAACACTATAAAATTGAAAATAACAGAATAATTAATGTGAATACAAAAAATGACCCGTTGTTAATACATGTACCTGGATGGAGGGCTTATAAAAAAGTATTACTTGAACTTTTTGAGACTCAAAAAGAACTTGATTACTTACTTTAAATAATTTGAACATTTGCTTCACATTTTCCAAACCACCATGCTACTTCGGAAAAAGTAGAGTTAGCTGAAGCCATTAATTTCTTATTTTTAGATAACAAAAGAAGATCAATTAAAGCATCTTGTATTCCTTCTGTAGAATTTCTGTCACCAGTATAAGTTCTTTTTGGATAACTGAGTATTTTACTTCCGTATTTATTTGATAGAAGATTAATAAGTTTTTCCGAATCACTACTGATAAAAAAAGTGGACAGTTGATTCTCTTCAAAAATTTTGAGCACTTTTTCTGTGTCGAAAAGATGTTGCCTATTTGGCGCATCTATCCAAGTTCTAATGGCTATGGAGATTGTGTTCTCATCAAATGTCTTAGCAAATTCATTTACTTGGCGATCAATAAATTCAGTAATTTGTAAAGATTGAAAATAAGGTATGTACGTTTCTATTACAGTGTTATTAGTTTCTTGATATTGAAAATCAATCATTTCATGATTTCCATTTTGGATATTTTCCAATTTGATATTAGGAGGTAATAATCTCCAAGTTTCTGTGATGAAATAGTTATCATGAGCCTCTTTTATCTTATGAATTCTAAGTTTACTTGAATTAGTATGTAAAAGTCTATTTGAAAATAAATCTGAAAATTCACAATTGAATCCGTCACTTTTTAACCAGTTTATAATAAGGGTTTTTCCAGTCCTATCAGCGATTTGCATACAGGACACTAAGGATTTTATACGATTGCATAAACCTGCTTTTGTCTTAGGTGACGATATAAAGTATTCCTTTTTCATTCGATCCTCTAAGAAACAATCAATATTTTTACAAATTATACACATTCAAGATTTAAATAGGTAATATGATTCTTGATTATACAATATTCGGAGAGCGTAATTCAGGAACTAACTATTTGAGAAAGGTTCTTCAAGAAAATGTAAATCTACCTTTTACACAAGTCTATGGATTCAAACATTGGTACATCAAAGGACTAGTGCCAAGAGGGCAAGATAATACTACCACTGACAATGAATGCTTGAAGTCTATAGAGCATGGAAGTCACACACTCTTTATTCATATTGTAAGAAATCCATTTGACTGGTCTGCTGCTATGTATAAAAAACCATATCATATTTGTGAGTCCGACGGAACTTCTTTATTAAATTTTCTTCGAAGCCCTTACATGGCATATGAAAAGAACCAACCCCCTAACCACACTGTTGAATCTAAATCGCCTTGGATAAGAGATCCTCATACAGGATATTTCTTAATTGAAAAAAGTGCTAATTTAATTACACTAAGAAATGAAAAGAACCTTCATTTTGAAATGTTAGAAAGAAAGGTTAAATACTTTTCCATTATTCGACTTGAAAATCTTAAATCAGATGTTTCTGACATGATAGATCAATTCGACCTGCCTACTAAAAATACTAAAGAAATAGTATTGAATGAATTTAGACAACCAGAAGAATACACAATTTCCGAAGAAGTCAAAGTATTTATTAAAGACCAATTGGGCAACCCAATAGATGAAAAACTATATCTAAAGATGCAGTGAAGAACGAATTCCAGATCTGATTTTGTATCATTTAGCATTATCAAATTAAAATTTCTTTGACATTGAATTAGAGGAAATGGCCATATTTAGGTTTCTCTACATTAATCATTTTGCAATCTTCAGAATTGAAGCAACATGAAAGACTATCATGTAGAATAATAGAATAGCAGATACTTTAATAAAAAAATGCATAGTTACTATTCAAAATGATGAACGAAATGTGAACAGATTTGGAATGATTTTCTTCTCCTGAGGGACTTTCAGAAAACACTAGGGTTAGTTTGTATAAGCCAACTGTTATGTAGAATAAATCATATTTAATGAATATTAAGTCTGAGGCAATAGAAATTGAGTACGAACGCAATTCGTTTTTGCACTGTGGAGCCTGGATATTTTAACTTGAATCGATTTATGAGGTGAATTTTCAATTTTCTGAACTTAAAAATAGTGATCAAGCCATGAACAATACCTAACTTTGTAACCTGAATGCAATCTTTATTTGCAACTGGAGAGGTGTCCGAGTGGCTTAAGGAGCACGCTTGGAAAGCGTGTGTGCGGGTGACCGTACCGAGGGTTCGAATCCCTCTCTCTCCGCCATTCAATAAGATACTTTATAGAACATGAAAAAATGAGTTTACTTATTTTTTTTGTTCGAAGTGTTATGTGATTGAAAATTACTGAGGATTTCATTTTCATTTTGTGAGAATAAAAGATCACGAAGTAAACTCTGATATAACCGTTTTAAGAGATTAACGCCAAGTCAAATTATCTATTTGCGTTACATTCTAACTTTTTACCATACTTTCTATCCCTAAAAGGCCTAAACTGACTTTAAAAAATTCAGGTATATGGAATTGAAATATTCTGCTTTCTCTATACTTACTACATGACCACATTTATCAATTACGATTAGATCTGCATTGTTATGATAATGAGTGTAGTCTTTAGCAGGAGGTAAAAAAAGATGATCCTGACTTCCCATTACTAACAAATGAGGAATAGCCGAAGAGTCGTTAAATAATGAAGTCAAAGTAGTATTGAGATTATAATAAAGAGCAGTCCATTTTCTAAATTCCTCAGTGGTAAGTACCTTTGATTCTTTCACAAATACATCTCTAGATTTTTTATGATTTTCTCTTGGCATCATAATATAGGCACTCATGTTGTACAAGTTACGATATCCTATAATTTTGGCCAGAGATAAGCTGAAACTTGCCAATGCTTTCAATTTCATGTTGAGCCTCACAATTGCACCTGGCATAGCAATCGACTTGACACAATGTGGTCGGATGGCTCTCATCTGTAAACAAAAAATAGCGCCTAATGAAACACCAAGAAGATGTACTTTAGAAATTTTAAGATGATCAACTATTTTCCAAATTTCATTAGATATAGAAGAAAATGAATATTCCGATAAATGAGCTTCTTTATTAGCATTTTGACCATGGCCTGGTAAATCTATGAGTAGTAATTGAAAGTCTTTCTTGAATGAATCAATTTGTCGTTTCCATGTTCTAGTGCTTCCACCAGCACCATGTATAAAAAGAATCCATTCTTTCCCTGTATTCTTATATGTTTCAAAGTGAAGTAATGGCCTGTTTTTCAATGGTTTGGATTTACTTCTCATAGGTATAAAATCTATTTACTTATAATCGATAGAAAGAGACTCGTTTGAAATTTGATCTTGCAGCTGATGGATTATTAGATTAAGAATATGACGATTCAATTCTTTACGATGAAGGAAGTATTCTTTCCATTCAATATTTGTAAAATGACCAATGACTACTCCTAACAACAAAAAGCGTAGTGTTTTATCAGAATGAATGGTTTTTTCAATATAGATTTTTCGCTTTGAGTTGTTCGTATTATTGAAACTAACCTTATACTTTTCTATATGATTTTGAAAAATAAGCAGCATAAGACTATTCTGAAATTTTAGAATTGGACGTAGGGTATTGTTTTGAAATTCTTCTATTTTCCCTGAATTACAATTTTTATCAATTACATTAATATCTGGTCGAAGAGTAGCTAATTGATTCCTCATTATTTGCGGAGTTCTGTTGTTTCATTTTCCATTTATCAAAACAGAACATAATTTTCCTTCCTTAGTTGACAAGACCATCTGATTGAGAATAAAAAAGCACTGATTGGTCGTATTAAACAACTCATTGCACAATGGTGTTGATATAGTAATGAAGTTTAAAATCTTGATATTTGTTCTTTCACAAATTATTTTCACCCCTCAAGCTCATTCACAGTCTTTAGGTCAATATCAATGGAATAATAGACTGCTAATTTTGTCTGCTCCCGACGTAGAAAATGATTCCTTTCAAAAACAGCTTGAAATTCTGAATTCAGACCTTCACGGATTAAGTGAACGCAAATTGGTTGTATTTGAGAGAACTCCATATACCTTTTCCATGAGTGGAGATGAATCAGAAGAAACAGGCTCACTTAAGAAATGGTATGAAAGGTTAGACATTGATAAATCAGAATTTTCAGTTGTGTTGATTGGTTTAGACGGTGGTGAAAAGCATAAGCAATCAGTACCTATGGAATTGAATCGGCTTTATGGAATTATCGACAAGATGCCTATGCGCAGAGCAGAAGTGCGCCGAGTTAAATAGTATAAAATGATAGAATACTGTTTAGGATACAATGATAATTACAGTTGAATGAGCTGTTTTATTATAGATTTTAATGCTCTTGATTATAATGTCAATAAGGAGAAAAATCAATCTACAATGAAATTCTGGCTATTAAAGTTTGATTGTAAAAACTGTCCCTTTCCCAAGTTGACTGTTGACATTTATGCTTCCATCATGGAGGAGTATGATTTGACGGCCCAGACTTAATCCGATTCCAGATCCTTCTTCTTTTGTAGTAAAAAATGGCACGAATATTTGATCTATCATAGTCTCCTCTATGCCATCACCATTATCAGCAATTTGAATTATAATAGTTGCTCCTTCTTTTCTCAGATTTATTTCCAGTATTGGTTTTTGATGCCCCTCAAGAGCCTGAAGACTATTTTTAATAAGATTGATAAAGGCCTGTTCTAACATGCTTTCATCACCTTTAATAATTGTTTTGTAAGATGGAAATCGCTTTACTACACTGATCTTTTTATCATTTATCTCTGCTGTATGAAGAACTATGAGCCTTTCGAATAATTCTTTGATATCAAAATCTTCTACTTTGGGTATGGGTATTCGAGTTAACTCTCTATACTTCCGCGTAAAATCTAGCAACAACTCACTCCTTTTTTGAATAGTTTTTATGGCTTGGTGAATATCATTGCGTGTACTCTCTTCAAGACCGGTGGCCTCATGTAACATCACATCTGTAGTAGCTGCGAGGGATACCACTGGTGTCACTGAATTCATGATTTCATGAGTAAGAATTCTAATTAATTTCTCCCATGATTGCATTTCTTGTACGTCTAGTTCAGTATTGATATTATGAAAAGAAAACAAATTGAGTGTCTGATCATTGGACTTAAGAACAGTACCAATTATAGTCAGTTGAAGAAGATCATTTTGTACTTGGATTTTCAATAGTTTACGTGTTCCCGGTTCATAATTCAAAAGAGTCTCGTACAATTTTACATTAACTTTTTTTAGAGACTCGATGGATGGGAGATAGGACTTGTGTATTAATTTCTGAAGTGCATCATTCATCAGAATGGTACGTCCTTGGTCATCAAAACAAATCAATCCAGTATCTACTTGTTCTACAAGGGCAAGTAAAAATTGATGTTGTGCTTCTTTTTCAGACCTTATATCTCTGAATTTTCCAGTGATCAAATTAAAGGCATTATACAAAGATGTTTTATCACCTTCAGACCCATCATTCTTTTGACTGTAGGTCGTTTCATAATCATCGAACCTGATGCTCATGAGAAAGTTCGTCAAGTCTCTATTAGTCTTGTTAACTAGGGCAAATAGCTTATAGATAAAATAAAAAAGAAGAGCGGCCAGAAAGGTTAATGTGAGATATGACTGACCATTGAATATCAAATAAATCTCTAAAGTGAGAATTACTGTAATAATGACAATGTGGACAATAACCTGTGTCCTGAATTGATCTAAAGTAAAATCTTTTTCAATAGACATTTTATCATTTTAGTATTCTCGGAATTGATTTAATTAATATCAAACTTTTCAATTCTTCGATAAAGAGCGGCTCGAGTGATACCTAGATCCTTTGCCGCTTTAGTTATGTTGCCTTGATGAATTTCTAGTGCTTTAAGCACAGACTTTCTTTCTAATTCTTCTAGATTAAGAGAGAATGTCTTGTTTTTGTGCCGACTCTGTGGAGCTATTACATCATGAGGTTTAATAATATTCCCTTCAGCTAATATTACAGATCTTTCCATTAAATGTCTCAACTCTCTTATATTCCCAGGCCAGAAATAAGCAGTTAGTTTGGAAAGTGATTGTGGGTGAAGCACGATATCTGGTTTGTGATATTTATGTTTTAATTGTGTTAGAAAGTGATCAACTAGCAAAGGTATATCTCCTTTTCTTTCTCTTAAAGGAGGAACGTTTATCTCCACCGTGTTTATGCGGTATAAAAGATCTTGTCTAAATGTTTGCTCTTCTACCATATCATACAATGGCATGTTGGTCGCACAAATGACTCTCGTGTCAAGTTTTATTTCCTGACTACTTCCCACAGGTCTTGCCTTCATATGCTGTAAAACATGGAGCAATTTGGACTGTAGGGGCAAATTTATGTTCCCAATTTCATCCAAAAATATGGTGCCCTTATTGGCCACTTCAAATCGACCTATTCTATCTTCATAGGCATCCGTAAAAGCACCTCTTTTATGGCCAAATAATTCTGATTCAAAAAGAGACTCTGCCACTGCACCAAGGTCGACCGGAATAAATACTTGATCTTGTCTTCTTGATTTCCGGTGAATGGCACGAGCTATAAGTTCTTTACCCGTTCCATTTTCACCCATGATTAAAACATGAGCATCGGTACTAGATACTTTGTCAATTGTCTTATAGATGTTATTCATTTGAGGTGAAGTCCCAATCATTTCGCTAAAGGGTTCGTCTAAGGTTTTGTTTAAGAGCTGATTTTGTTCAGTAAGACTTTTTACTTTGGATAAAGTTGACCTTAACTCAAAAGCGCTCTTAACTGTGGCTAGGAGTTTTTCATTTCTCCAAGGTTTTTCGATAAAATCTGTAGCACCGGATTTCAAAGTTTCCACTGCAGTAGAAACATCACTATATGCAGTAACCATAAGAACTTGAATAGTAGGATCTATTTCTTTGATTTTCATCAACCAATGCAGGCCTTCACTTCCATCTTTTCTACCCTTACTGAAGTTCATGTCCAAGATCACGAGATCAGGATTTCTTTGATTAATCAGTCGAGGTATGTGAAAAGGATTATTCTCGGATGTTACAACCTTATAATGTTGTTTGAGAAGCAGCTTTAAAGAAAAAGCAATGTCTTCTTCGTCATCAATGATTAATATCTTACCGTCGCTTTTCATATGACTAATTTACTCAAAAGTGATCGTTATCGTACAGTGTTTCTACTAACAGTTCATTTTCAGACACTAAACTTATCAGAATGTAGTATATAATGGAATATGGTAGCGATAAAAGCAAGATTGTTTTAGAATTCATGTGTCGATTTCGTAAGAATATAAAGGTCTACCATATAATTGATCTACTGTTCAATAATGTACACAAATCGTTCATTTTCGAACCATTTTCATAACAAATGTAGATTTCTAAATATACAAAGAGTTGATTATCAATTGTTTATATTAATTGGCATGGCTATAGTACCATATACAATGAATATGTCAGAGGCGTATATCAGGACTTAATTTGAAAAAGAACTTATTTAATAAACTGCTTATTACGATTCATTTATGGATAAAAAAATTAAAAAGAAGAAGTGGACATGGCAAAGGATAGCACTGATTGTGATTATCCTAGCGGCTGTAGTCTTTTTCGCTAAAGAGATGTATACATCAGCGGGGACTTCCAAACTAAATGTGCAGACTGAGCGCCTTTTAATAGATACTGCAAGGACAGGAATATTTCAAGAATTTATTCCTGTTACAGGGGTAGTACTTCCAATTAAGAATGTATTGATTGGTGCGATTGAGGGAGGAAGAGTAGAAGAAAAATTGGTTGAGGACGGAACTATGGTCAGAGCTGGCCAATCTATACTCCGGCTAAGTAACCCAGATCTCCAACTCAACTATCTAAATCAAGAGGCTACTATAATTTCTCAAATAAATCAAATAAGAAATCTTAGTCTGATGATGGAGCAAAATAGCCTCAACCTCAAGGAGACGGCTATTGATGTGGATTATAGATTGGCGCTTTTGACAAGACGATTAGAAAGAAACAAATCACTATATACTGACGGTGTGATTTCTGAGGTAGAGTTCACTGAAACAAGTGATGAATATGAAAGCCTTTTAATGAGAAAAGATTTGTTGAAAAGAACAGTATTAAAAGATAGCTTGTCCACAGAGCTTCAGCAGGAGCAAATGAAGACATCATTGAACTTAATGCAGCGGAATTTAGTCATAGCTAGACAAAGCTTAGATAATCTCATTATAAAGGCACCAATTTCTGGTCAATTGTCTGGTTTAAATTCAGAATTAGGAGAACTGATTATTGAAAGTTCGCAGATTGCTCAGATTGATGATTTGACCAATTTTAAAATCCGAGTGAGGATAGATGAATTCTATATTTCAAGAATATTTACTCAGCAAGAAGGATCATTCAATTTTGCAGGAGAAAACTATAGCCTTTATATACAGAAGATATATCCTCAAGTGACCAATGGAACATTTGAAGCAGACATGTTATTTCAAGGGTCAGTGCCAGAAGGTATAAAGAGAGGGCAGTCAGTCTCAGTTAAACTACAACTTAGTGCTGAGCAAGAAGCTTTGTTGATTGCTAAAGGGAGTTTTTATCAGACTACAGGTGGCAACTGGATTTATGTTGTAGACCCTTCAGGAAATATTGCTCGACGAAGAGATATCAGAGTAGGGCAGCAAAACCCTAATTCATATGAGATCTTAGAGGGTCTTTCTTCAGGGGAGATTGTAATTACTTCGAGTTACGAAAACTTTGGAGATAATGATGAATTGGTATTAAAATAAAATTTATAAAAGCATAATTATAAACAATTAACTATGATCAGAACTAACAAGTTAGTCAAAGTTTATCACACCGATGAGGTCCAGACCACAGCCTTAAATGAACTTGATTTGGAAATTAAAGAAGGAGAATTTGTTTCCATCATGGGGCCTTCGGGTTGTGGAAAGTCTACGTTACTCAATGTATTAGGAATGATAGATAGTCCTAGTTCCGGTGAGTATTTTTTTCAGGATGAAGAAATTGGTCACTTGTCTGAAAGAGGGCGTTCCAATATCAGAAAGCACAATTTAGGTTTTGTTTTTCAAAGCTTTAATCTGATAGATGAACTTACTGTATTTGAGAATGTAGAATTGCCTATGCTCTATACTAAAGTTCCTTCCAGCGATAGAAAAGCTAGGGTCGAAGAGTTGCTAGAGGATATGAGCATAATGCATCGTAGGAATCATTTTCCCCAGCAGCTATCCGGAGGACAACAGCAGAGAGTAGCTGTAGCTCGTGCTATAGTAAACCATCCAAAATTAATCCTTGCGGATGAGCCAACAGGAAATTTGGACAGTTCTAATGGTGACGATGTCATGCGCATACTAACAAAGCTTAATGATAAAGGCACCACAATTGTAATGGTGACACACTCTCAATATTGTGCAGAATTTGGCAATAGAATAATAAGGATGTTAGACGGAAAAGTAGTTACAGAAAATCTAGTGAAACAGTTTCTGTAAGCACACTTCTATTTGAGGAGGACACATCCTTTGTGATTTACTTTCTACACGACACTTTTCATTGACTTCATCCACAAACAAAATTTCTTCGATTGCTCTATGATTAATTTAGAAAATATAGAAAAGTATTACCGATCCGGTCTTCAGAAAAGCTGGGTGCTCCGAGATATATCATTAAATGTCGACGAAGGAGAGTTTGTTACGATTATGGGAGCAAGTGGATCAGGAAAGACCACCTTGCTCAATATCATTGGAATGCTAGATGAAGGTAATAACGGATCTTATCACTTCCTAGATGAACCTGTTCATAAATTTAGAGAAAAGAGAAGGACTGAGATCCATAAACATTATCTGGGATTTGTATTTCAAGCCTATCATCTCATTGAAGAATTAACGGTATATGAGAATATTGAAACCCCATTACTCTATAGGAATGTTAAAAATCAGGAGCGAAAAGCTATAGTAGCTGATATCCTTGACCGGTTTAATATAGTTGCTAAAAAAGACCTTTTTCCAAACCAACTTTCTGGAGGACAGCAGCAATTAGTAGGGGTTGCAAGAGCGATTATAGGAAAGCCTAAATTATTACTGGCTGATGAGCCTACGGGAAACCTCCACACCGAACAAGGCCAAATGATCATGAATTTATTTAAAACGTTGCATGATGATGGGATGACTATAATTCAAGTCACACATGCTGAGAAAAATGCTCAATATGGTACACGAATTATCAGATTGAATGATGGGTTTATTGAAGAAGATACAATGATTGCCTAGTGGAATTTTAAATGTATGAGTCACTAAAAATCTCAAATGAACATTCAGAATAAATAGACAGAATTATGTTCCGGAATTACACAAAAATTGCTTTTCGAAACCTGATTAATCAGAAGGGTTATTCTCTTATAAATATTGTTGGTCTTTCTATATCACTTGCAGTTACGCTTTTGATGTTGTTATGGGTTCAAGACGAATGGAGTACCGACAAATTTCATGAGAAGAGTGATAACATTTATCGCATGAAGCGTACAATTCCATTAGAAGGGAATAGCCTAGATGTCTATAATGGAGTGCCTTATCCTGTTCTTGCTGCTGCCAAAACTGAACTGCCTGAAGTCATTCAATATACTCCATTGGGGCGAAGTTTTGAAGAGACGATACAAAGAGAGGATCTTGCTGTTCGGGCGAGTGGTACTTTTGGGAACTCAGCATACTTTGAGATTTTCTCCTATCCAATTCTTACAGGTGATGTCACACAATTAGACAAAAAGAAAGATGCTATCGCTATTTCAGAAAAATTGGCTGCAACGCTTTACGGAACAAATTGGAAGCAAAACGCTGTAGGTCAGATTGTCCATATGCATGATATCGGTGACTTTATGGTGGAGGCTATTTATGCCAACTTTCCTGATAATTCATCTATTCAAAACGAATTTATCTACAGTTTTGAGGCACAGTTATCGGCGAATGACTGGATGTTAGAATGGACTAATTCAGGTAGCCAAGGCGCTTTATTACTAGCTGATGGCGCAGATGCAGCAAAGACAGCTCAAAAAATTGAGGATTTGTTTCATGAACATCAGAATAAAGACAGAAAGGAAGGTATTCTCCTTCAAAAATTTGCAGACCACTATTTATACGGTCAGTTTGATGAACAAGCAAATGTGACCGGTGGGCGTATAGAATATGTTCAAACATTTGGGATCGCAGCTCTTTTGTTATTGATCATTTCCTGTATAAATTTCGTCAATCTGGCAACAGCAAGGGCATCTAAAAGAGCAAAAGAAGTAGGTGTCAGAAAGACTATTGGTGCAAGTAAAAATTCTCTGGTTACACAATTTTTGATAGAATCAGGAATGATCACGTTTATCTCGATAGGGGTTGCCATAATAATTTCAAAGGCAGCCCTACCTCAAGTGAATATCATTACTGGTAAGTTCCTCCATCTTAATCTTTCAGAGCCAATGATGTGGGTTGGAATTTGCTCCATATTTCTATTGACAACTTTGTTGGCCGGAGCATACCCATCATTCGTTTTGTCTCGATATCGCCCTGTCAACGTATTAAGCGGTTCTATTACAAGACAGCCTGGTAAGAATATCTTAAAAAAAGGTCTTGTAGTCATGCAGTTCATCTTAGCATTACTTCTGATAGTAGGTGCTTTAGTAGTAGAAAAACAGGTTCAGTATATAAAAAATAAAAATCTGGGCATTGCTAAAGAAAATTTAGTGATGATTCATCAAGATGCTAACATTACTGAAAGCTATGATGCTCTTAGGAATGAACTTCTAAAAAAGGAAGGGATCCTAGATGTGACAGTTGTAGGACCATCACCACTGAATATGCAAAGTTCCACCAGTGGAGTAAGATGGCCGGGTAAAAGACCTGATCAGGAGAATATTGAATTTCAAATGGTTTGGACAGCTAGCAATTTTTTAGATGTTTTTGATGTGCCATTAGTCTCTGGTAGATACTATCGGGAGGGATCAACATATGATACTACCAATGTAGTCTTCAATGAACGAGCTATTGAAATTATGGGTATAGAAGACCCTGTAGGTAAGACAGTTCAATGGTGGGGCAGTCCAAGACAAATCATAGGTGTGGTGAAAGATTTTCATAACCGGTCTCTATATGAAAAAATAAAACCTGCAGCATTCTTACTGGATAGTGAAGATGCCGGATGGCTTTTTGTTAAGTCAGCAGACACAAAAGTCAGCACTGCCCTTAGCGGACTCGAAGCCACTTTTAAATCTGTACTACCCAATGTTCCTCTGCATTATGAGTTTGTAGATAAGCAATATGAAAAATTTTACAAAAGCGAAATATTGACAGGCACCTTAGCCAAATATTTTGCTGTTTTTTCCATATTCCTTTCATGTCTTGGACTACTTGGGCTATCTACTTTTTTTGCTGAACAGAAAAGCAAAGAAATAAGTATTAGAAAAGTATTAGGTGCAAGTACTTACAATTTGGTTGGATTCTTATCCAAAGAATTTCTTGCATTGGTAGGTCTTGGACTACTTATAGGTATTCCGATATCATGGTTCATCTTGAGTGATTGGCTTATGACATTCCAATATACTATTGATTTGAAAGTATGGATGTTTGCTTTACCTGCTTTCTTGGCCATTGCAATTGCAGCTATGACTGTTGGGTTTCAAACGATTAAGGCGGCAATTGCGAATCCTATTATGTCTCTTAGAAACGAATAAAAGGTATCACGATGTATAAGAATTATTTTAATATAGCCTTCCGTAATCTTACCAGGCATAAGATGTATTCATTCCTTAACATTATAGGCCTGGGGTTTGGCATTACTTGCTTTCTTTTGATTGCTCTTTTTGCAATTGATGAGATGACCTTTGACCGTTTTCATGATAGAGCGGATGATATCTATAGGGTAGTTCAACAACTACAGACACCTGAAGAAGGAGAACAGTATTTTGGAGCAGTCTCCTATAATATTTCAGATGCAGCGAGAGATGAAATTCCAGGAGTAGATAATAGTGTCAAAATGTTAACCTGGGGCCGAGCAGTGATTAGCAATCCGGAAAATCAAAAAGAGTTTTTCCACCCCTTTCTGACAGTAGAAAGTTCAATTTTTGACATTTTCAATTTCTCATTGAAGCAAGGTGATCAAAGGACGGCCTTGTCAGATCCTAATACAGTTGTTCTTTCTGAAGAATTGGCGATGAAATTATTCGGTGATGAGGATCCTCTTGGTCAAACTGTAAAAAGTGATAGAGGCATGGATCTCAAGGTAACAGGTGTCCTTGAAGACATTCCGCACAATTCACATTTACAGTTTGAAGTGATGATTTCACACCTCACTTTTGAATCACAACCTGGTATTGATGATCGAGTTAGAGCAGATTGGAGTTCACAGAATTGGTTTACCTATTTAACTTTGGATAAAGGGACAGACCCCAACAAAGTAGGACAACAATTGACTTCTTTTGCTAAAACCAGAGCACGAGATGATCGTATATTTGAAGGTCGATTAGAGCTTCAGCCTCTTAAAGATGTGCATTTTTAATCACAAGGTTATCAAAGGGAATTCAATGAAAGAAAGGGGTCTTATACCTATCTAAGTTTTTTTAGCCTAATTGGGATTTTTATACTTGGAATTGCTTGCATAAATTATATCAATTTAGCGACAGCTCGTTCATCAGTATATAGTCGTGAAGTAGGTGTTGGGAAGGTTGTAGGTGCAAACATTAACCAGCTTTTTGGACGGTTTATGTCGGAGAGTATCGTATTCACAACATTGGCTTTTTTACTAGCCCTTGGGCTCACTCAATTGATATTACCATGGTTTAATGTCTTTACTGACAAGACACTTTCTTTGATCCCTTCTGAAGCATCCTGGGCTATTCCTGCATTGTTAAGTACTGTTGTACTGGTCAGCCTGGCAGCCGGTAGCTATCCTTCACTATATCTTTCTCGTTTTCAACCTCAAAAAGTTTTGAATGGTTCTAGTCAAAGTAATAGGAGTGGTCAAGGATCTTTGCGTAAAGGTCTAGTTGTACTGCAATTTTCGCTTTCTATTATCATGATGATAGGCACTTTAGTAGCCTGGCAACAAATGAACTATGTGAAGACACAAGACTTAGGTTTTGATGAAGAACAGCTAATTGTGGTTGATATTAATAGTGGATTAGTCCGCAATGGTTATGAGGCCATTCTAAATGGATATCGGAATCTGCCTGATGTTTCATCGGTCTCAGTTAGTAGCCGTGTCCCTGGCGAATGGAAGAATTTATTAAAGACAGAGGTTCGACCACCAAGTGCATATGAAGAAAGAGGTCATACACCTTGGTTTATTGGAGCAGATGAGAATTTCCTTGAAACATTTGATATAAATTTGATTAGTGGGCGAAATTTTGATTCTCGAAGACCTGCAGATTCTTCAGCGGTAATTTTAAACCTTCAAGCCGCAAAGGCCCTTGGATTTTCTGAAGCTTCAGGACAAGAAGTGCGACTTATGAGCCGAATAAATAATGGCTCAGAGAGACTTTACGATCAACCCATCCGAGCAAGAGTAATTGGTATAACTGCTGATTTTAATTTTCAATCATTATATGAAGAAGTTAGTCCATTGGTGTTAGGATTTCGCAATAACCCCATACAGTCTATTGACTATATCACGGCACGCATTTCTGGTCATAATGTGGATAACACGATAGCTCAGATGACTGATATTCTTCATTCTGTCGACCCAGATCAATTATTCGAATATCACTTTCTTGATGAACAAATAGCAACCTTCTACGCATCGGATACCAGGCGCAGTTTAATGTTTACCATCGCAGCACTATGTGCGATTTTTATTGCTTGTCTCGGTCTTTTTGGATTAGCAGCATTTACTGCAGAACAGCGAACAAAAGAGATTGGAATCAGGAAGGTCCTTGGGGCATCTACAGCGGGAATCGTAAAATTATTGTCTGTGGATTTTTTGAAATTAGTTTGCATTTCACTTGTCATAGCCAGTCCAGTTGCTTGGTATTTCTTAAATGATTGGTTGCAGGGTTTTGCATACCATATAGAAATCAAATGGTGGGTATTTGCCCTAGTGGGAATGATAACTATGGTAATAACATTTATTACAGTAAGCTTTCAGAGTATTAAGTCAGCCTTAGCAAACCCAATCGAGAGCCTGAGAGCTGAGTAAGTGACTTAATGAAGTCAAAAAAATAACAATATGATCAAAAATTATTTCAAGATAGCACTGCGTAATCTCCTTAAACAGAAGGGGTTGACCTTTATAAATATTATCGGCTTAAGCATGGGGTTTGCTTGTTTCATTTTATTCATGTCATATGCGGTCCATGAATTTAGTTTTGATCGCTTTCATGATGATGTGGATCGAATGTATCGCGTCTATCGATGGAGCGAAGATATCAATGGGAGTGGTACTCAAGGAGATGCACATTTACCTATGCCGTTAGGTCCAGCCTTGATGGACGACTTTCCCGACGTGGAAGAAATGACAAGATGGAAGAGATCCTGGGAAGAGAGTTTTGTAAGAGTTAATGATTACACATCTAGAGCTGGATTATCACATGCTGATCAATCAATCTTCAAACTTTTTACATTTCCATTGATCTATGGTGACGAAAAGACTGCTTTATCTGAACCCAGAAATGTGGTGCTCACCGAGACAGCTGCGCTAAAATATTTTAATGAAAAAAATCCTATTGGCAAGACTATCGAAATTCAATACGAGGATGAATTTGAGCCTTTTGTTGTATCAGCGATTGCAAAGGATTTTCCTTCTAACTCATCGATGAACTTTGAAATATTAGGAAGTTTTGAATATTTTGCCATGACGGCTCAAGGAAAAAGAAGAGCTGGTAATTGGAACAGCTCATTTTTAAACGTTTTTGTCAAACTAAGAGATGGCAGTGGTCTGGCTTCTGACGAAAAGGCCCTTTTGAGATTTCGCGAAAAATATTATCCTGGTCAAGAAAATGAAATAAGAGAAGCAGGAAATTGGACTGGAGAAGGCCCTCCTGTTACATATAGGTTACAACCCATGTCGGCTGTACATACCGAAACTCATGTCTCGAGTGCTAATGTGCCAGCTATTGACCCAAAGAGTATCTGGACTTTATTGTTGATCTCAACAGGTGTTCTGTTGATAGCCATCATCAATTTTACAACACTTTCGATTGGTAGGTCTTCCAGTAGATCAAAAGAAGTAGGCATCAGAAAGGTAATCGGTGGTTCAAGAATGCAATTAGTCGTTCAATTTCTTACGGAGTCCGTCTTGTTAAGTATAATATCTGTAGTCATAGGTCTGGCAATAGTTCAGATAGTCATGCCTTTTTTTAGTTCCTTGTCAGGACGCGAGATGATTTTGTCATATCAGGATTTTCCAGAGATTTTTTGGCTTGTTGGGTTATTGACTTTGATAGCTGGGCTTTTGGCCGGAGCTTATCCTGCGTTCATGCTTTCAAGATTCAAACCAGTAGGGGTACTTAAAAATGATCTAAAACTTGGCGGTTTCAATTGGTTTACAAAATCTTTGGTAACCAGTCAATTCGTATTGTCTGCAGGCTTGGTCATAGCTACCATTATTGCATGGAGTCAGTTGGACCTTATGAGATCTCAGAGCCCTGGGTTTAATAAGGAAAATGTCATTGTGGTCGATGCTAATGCTATTGATACTGATAAAGTATATCCCTTATTCAAAGATGCCTTAGCAAATGATCCGAATATTCTAGGTGTAGCTTCTTCTGATCTTGGATTGGGAGCAAATATGGGTTGGAGTAGATCTGGATTTGATTACGAAGGTGAACTCAAGCAGGTCTATGAATATTTTGTTGATGACGACTAGATAGGTGTAATGGGACTTGAACTCTTGGCTGGCAGGGATTTTAACAGCGATCGTCAAGACGGGCTCAATTTATCAGTCATTATTAATGAAAGCATGGCTCAAGATTTCGAATGGACTATATCAGATGCCATAGGTAAAGAGCTCTTAGGATATAATAATGAAGGGCTCAATCCAAAAGTTGTTGGGGTGGTAAAAGATTTTAATTTTCGATCGTTGAAAGAAGAGGTGCTGCCGCAGATGTTCCACACGTTTGAGGACTATGCTCCTTATAAATTTTTTATAAGAATCAGACCAGGCGACCCTTCTCTTGCAATAGACAATTTACAGAAAACATGGTCGAATCTGGTCCCAGCATATCCACTACAATATAGCTTTCTTGATGATGATGTCAACCGTTTTTATAGGGCTGAAGGTCGTTTCAGTAAAATCATTGGCTGGGCTGGAGGTATGTCTATATTTCTGTCTTGTCTCGGTCTTCTTGGCTTGGTAGGACTAGCCTCTCTCAACCGTACTAAGGAAATTGGGATTAGAAAAGTATTAGGAGCAAGTATTCCTAATATCATTGGATTGCTATCTAAAGATTTTCTAAAACTCATACTTATTGCCCTAGTTATTGCCTCTCCTGTCACTTGGTATTTGATGAATAGTTGGCTAAAAGATTTTGCATATCGCATCGACATTCAATGGTGGGTATTTGTATTTGCAGGTTTTATTGCCATTGGAGTGGCTTTGATAACAGTAGGATACCAGAGCATTAAAGCTGCTATGGCGAATCCTATAGATTCACTTAGAGATGAATGAATATGAAATTTTATTGACTTATAGCACCTACACTTAGAATATATGTTTTATCATAATCTACTCATATTGTTCCGGACCTTTTTACGTCAAAGGGTTTATTCAATAATTACTTTGTCAGGTGTTATTATTGGATTAACAGCCGTAATGCTTGCTTTTGTAGTGATTAGCGATGAGATTGCTTATGATAAATTTCATTCAAAATCTGACCAGATTTTTCGAATCAACAAGATCCAAAAATCCCCATCAGGTGATATAAGCAAAAATGCTGAAAGTCCTGGATTAATGGCCGCAGCTCTCAAGAGCGACTTTCCTGAAGTAATTACATCAGCTCATATGAGCCCGTGGTTCGACGATGTACTGATCTCTTATGAAAACCAGAATATTACAATAAATAATTGGGTCTTTGCAGATCCTAATTTCTTCAATTTATTTGATTTTGAAATTTTAGAAGGAGGTGATCCGAGAAAACTACTTTCACAACCCGGTCAAGTCCTTCTTACTTCAAAAGTAGCGGAAACATTATTCAGTAATGAAAATCCTATAGGAAAGACTTTCAAAGGCATAGATGAGCAGTTGTACAATGTCGCAGGAATAATAGCGAACGCTCCAAGGCAATCACACATTCAATATGATGCAATAGCTTCATGGGCATCAACAGAAGCACAATCAGGTGTTCATGATTTCAACTTTATGAATAATTGGTTGGGACAGACGGTTTATACTTATGTCCAATTGCATAGTTCTGATCAGGTTAATTCTATAAACTCAAAATTGCCTGAATTCACTGCTAGATATATGCCTAACAGAGTAGATGCATATGACTTTTATCTTCAACCTTTAGAAGATATTTATTTAAATTCTTTTGATCTTCTTTTTCTAAGAGGTGGAAAATATGGTAGCGCAACCTTTTTACGAACTTTTGGTATGATCACTTTATTGATTCTGCTCACAGCATGTTTTAATTACATCAATATAACCACAGCGCGATCAATTCAACGTACAAAAGAAGTTGGGGTTAAGAAGGTACTGGGGGCAACCAATAGAAATGTTATTTACCAATTTCTAACGGAGACATTTGGAATTACAACTTTAGCCGCAATTATTGTTATTCCTATCTCCCAATTCTTGCTGCCACAACTGAACATATGGTTTGATAAGGATATACCAAACAGCATTTTAATCAGTCCTCAGTCATTGGGATTTTTACTTATTGTCATAATCATAACTAGCCTGGTATCAGGTTTATTCCCAGCTCTCTTGTTATCAAAGTTTCGACCCATCGGAATCCTTCAAAGTCAAAGTAAGTCATCGCCAGGCGGACGGCTTCCAAGAAGTATATTAACCACACTACAGCTAGCTGTGAGCATTGGGTTAATAGCCGGTACTTTAATATTACAAAAACAGTTTGATTTCTTAATCAACCGTGACTTGGGTATTGACAAAGAACAAGTCCTAGTAATGCATACTCCACCCGGTATTAATAGCAGTGTCACAGCATTCAGAAATGAAATCGAATCGCTCAATGGAGTAACCAGTGTTTCTATTTGCAATGCTGCTATGCCTGAAGGCACATTTGGCTCGACTATACTTCCAGAAGGAAGTGTTGACGAAGTACCTGTGCAAGTATTTCGAGTCGACAGTCAATATCTAAAAACCTATGGTATTACCATGGCAGAAGGTCGATTTCTTAATCGATCATCTGACGAAGGTTCCCTAGTCGTAAATGAAACAATGGTTAATCAAATGGGCTGGGAAAAAGGGTTGGGAAAAACAGTCCGGTTTATAAATAATGAAAGGCTTTACCCAATTGTTGGAGTCGTCAAAGATTTCAATTACAATTCCTTGCATCAACCTATAAACCCGTTGATCATGTATCTCGATGATCGACGCAGTAATATTTCCGTGAGAATGGATGTCGAACAATCTGGAACCCTTATTCCACAACTGAAAGATCTATGGGAAACATTTGAGGCAAGACATCCTTTTGATTATTATTTTCTTGATGACTTTTTTGCCCTGAACTATTTGAAAGAGAAACAAATGACACGGGTGATCTCACTATTTGCAGCGATAGCTATATTAATTGCATGTCTTGGACTATATGGGCTCGTTTCATTTGAAATGATCAAGCGGAGGAAAGAAATCGGAATCAGAAAAGTGTTGGGAGCGACTGTCACTCAAATTACAAAGTTACTAATCAAGAGCTTTGTTTTTCAATTACTAATTGGAATGATGATCGCTGTCCCGGTGGTATGGTATATCGCAAATAGGTGGTTACAAGATTTTACTTATCACATTTCACTTAATATTTGGGTATTTGTTTTGGCGGGACTCTCAATGTTAAGTATTGTAATGTTGACAATTGGTTTTCAAAGTATCAATGCTGCGATTACTAACCCTACTAATAGTCTCAGATCTGAATAGAATTATGAAATGAAATATAAAACAACATAGAAAATTTTATGTAATCAAAAAACTAAAAAATAATGTTACAACTAGCAATTCCCATTCCGAGCTTACCCGGCCGACAAGAAATAGATATCGAAATGGCTGTCAATGGTCAAAAGCAAAAAATGCATTTTCGTGTTGAGCTTTATCGATGGGAAGACTGTGTTGCTTCGAGAGAGGATAGAATAGAATGTATCCAAGAGCTTTTACAAGACTATGGTGATGAATGGATGATATATCATATTGATTTTCCTACAGAAGAGTATGTGCCTTTGACTTTTGTAAAGACAATAGATTGGAAGCGTCAACGCTCATTGATGATGGAAGCATTAATGACTAAACCTTCTTCCAATCAGTAATATTGATTCATTAAAACTATTGCAATAATGGCCATAGTGGGCATTCTCAATCAGAAAAATTATAAGGATGTATAAAAATTATTTCAAATTGGCTTTTCGTAACCTGACAAGGAATAAGAGCAATGCCATTATTAATGTGGTCGGCCTTTCTATAGGAATAGCTTGTTGCCTATTGATTTTACTATGGGTTGCAGATGAATTGAGTTACGATAATTGGCATAAGAAAGCTGATAGGACATATAGAGTGGCATCTGAAATTAATTTTGGTGGGAAACTTCAAAGTTATGCCGTTTCTCCGGCTCCTCTCGCACAAGCTTTAATTAATGATTTTCCTGAGGTGGAAGCTGCGGTGAAATTTCGAGACTATGGATCTGTTCTTGTCAAGAGAACTTCTCAAAATTATAAAGAGCGTGAGGTTCTTTATGCAGACTCTACTTTATTTGATGTATTTGATTTTGATCTTCTCAAAGGTGATAAGGCAGCTTTATCCGAACCAAATACAGTGGTCATCAGTGCATCTATGTCGTCTAAATATTTCAAAAATGAAGATCCACTTGGTAAGACTTTAACTATAGATGATCAGACTATATTGAAAGTGACAGGAGTGATAGCCGATCTACCTCCTAATTCCCACTTCAAAGCTGATTTCTTTATTAGCCTGACGGGTGGAAATGAGGCCAATAATGGGGTTTGGTTGAGTAATAATTTTCCTACCTATTATGTACTCAAGGAAGGTGTAGACCATTCTGCCTTTGAGGCAAAAGTATCACCGCATCTTATGAGTAAATATATTTCTCCTCAAATCGAAATGATGATGGGGGTGACTTATGATGAAATGATTGCGAGTGGAGCGTATATCAATTACTTTTTTCAACCACTGAGAGATATACATTTACATTCCGATTTGGTTGCCGAAATTGGTGCAAATGGCAGTATTCAGTATGTGTGGATTTTTCTCTCTGCAGCATTTTTTATCTTAATTATTGCATGTGTCAATTTTATGAATTTGACAACTGCTAGATCTTCGCTTAGAGCTAAAGAAATTGGTGTTCGTAAGGTCTTGGGGTCTTTAAAGAAAGACTTAGTGAGTCAGTTTCTTTGTGAATCTCTTGTCCTTACATCTGTGGCCTTTGTAATTAGTTTAATAATTACTCAATTGACACTTCCTGCATATAATGCTTTGGCCAATAAAGACTTGGTCATTCCATATGGAGATCCAGTATTTTGGAGTGTATCCTTGGTTGGAGTATTGATAGTAGGATTACTAGCAGGTAGTTATCCTGCTTTATTCCTTTCAGGATTTAAACCAATTCATACGCTTTCCGGAAGACTTTCCAATAAAATAGGAAATGTGAATTTGAGAAATGGATTGGTAGTTTTTCAATTTTTAATTGCTGCGATTTTAATCATAGGAACTCTAGGTATCCAAAAACAAATGAATTTTATTCAGAGTAAGAAAATGGGTTTTGACCGAGAGCAAGTTCTTGTATTGAATGATGCATATGCTCTTGGCAACAATAAAAAGGCATATAAACAACAACTCGTCTCACATCCAAGTATCAAGAGTGCGTCCTTCAGCAGTTATTTGCCTACACCATCTTCAAGAAGTGATTCTCCATTATGTAAAAGTGCAGAAGTCAGAGAGGATAACTGTGTTTCTATTCAGATATGGAATATAGATGAGGATTATGTTGAAACTATGGGTATGAATATGATTGAAGGAAGGGCCTTTGATGCTGAAATGGCCACGGATTCTCAGGCAGTCATCATTAATCAAACAGCCGCAAAATTACTAGGTTTGGACAAGCCTTTGGAACATTCTTTATATGGAAGCGATAACAATGGGTCGGATTTCGCAAACACAATGAGACCATTGAAAATTATCGGAGTTGTAGAAGACTTTCATTTTGAAAGCCTCCGAGAAAATATTGGTGCCTTAAGCCTTATTTTTTCACCTAGTAGTGGTTCTTTGTCAATGAAATTAGCTTCTGGTAATCCTGAAGCTGCTATCGCACATGCTAAAAACACTTGGCAAAAAATGGCACCTGGCCAACCATTTTCATTTGCATTTATGGATGAATCATTTGAAAGGATATATCAGACTGAGCTCAGGGTTGGGAAAATATTTAGTTTGTTTTCAGGCTTGGGCATTTTTATAGCTTGCCTTGGACTTTTTGGTTTGGCTTCTTTTGCTACAGAAAGAAGGAGAAGAGAAATTGGCATCAGAAAAGTACTTGGTGCATCCAATTCCGGAATTGTCCGTCTTTTATCTAAGGATTTCATGGTTTTGGTATTACTTGCTCTTGTCATTGCTGTGCCATTGGCCTGGTATCTTATGAGAGTATGGCTTGCCAACTTTGCGTATAAGACAGATATAGGTGTTTGGATTTTTATCATTGCTGGTCTGGCTGCATTATTAGTGGCCTTCCTTACAGTTGGATTTCACTCATTACGCTCGGCTCTGGCAAACCCTGTAGAAAGTTTGCGAACTGATTAGCATTAAATATTTTAATGAAAAAGACAATACTCGAAAAATATTAACAACAATTATCATGATCAAGAATTATTTTAAAATCGCCATACGAAACCTAATTAGATACAAGGGATATACAGCAATCAATATCTTGGGGTTGGCCATAGGTATGGCATGTGTTATTTTGATTATGCTCTATGTTCAAAGGGAAATAAGCTTTGACAATTTTCATGATAATAATGACAAAATATACAGACTAAATATCCAGGTAACTAATCCTCAGACCGGTGCCAAAACTCAAAGAGCTATAGGGCCGTATCGCCTAGCTGATGAGTTAGAAACAGATTTTCCTGATATGGATCACATTATTCGATTTGCTCCACAATCTAGGGAATCTATTGATTTTGAAGATGAGACATACCTGGAGGAAAATCTGACATTTGTAGACCCTGAAGTTTTTGAGGTTTTTAATTTTAAACTTATAAAAGGTGACCCATTAACTGCTCTTCAAGACCCTTTTTCTTTGGTTATCACAGAGGAAGTAAGTAAGAAATATTTCAATGATGCCAATGGTATTGGCAAAACCGTTAAAATTAGAGATCAGAATTTTGTGGTATCAGGAATAATGGAAGAAATTCCAAAAAATTCTCGATTCAATTTTGATATTATGGTTTCGATGAATTCTGCCAAACAAGTTTTTTCTCGTATTGTTTTGGAGAATTGGGGAGAAGGATATGTGGAGACCTATGCTATGTTATCTAATGAGATGAAGCCCGCAAATTTTAAAGACAGACTCGCCAAATTTGTTGGTATAAAATTAGAAGCTTGGAAGCAGGCCTCTCCTGAACTCATCATGCAGCCTCTATCTGATGTATATCTCAAGTCAGACGATATAAGATCTTACCAAGCTGGAGGTGATATAATCTATGTATACTCTTTTTCATTTATTGCCTTATTTATTTTAATCATTGCCTGTATAAATTTCATGAACCTGTCTACAGCTAAATCTAGCCTGAGAGCCAGAGAAGTTGGATTGAGAAAGGTGGTTGGCGCCATGAGATCTCAACTTATCGGACAGTTCTTAAGTGAGAGTACGATATTGGCTTTTATTTCATTGCTGTTAGCTTTATTGTTCGCTAGAATTAGTTTGCCATTTTTCAACAAACTTGCCGAAGCAGAACTGACTTTAAATTTATTTGATAATATTCCATTACTGGTGGGGTTATTGGTGATTACCCTCTTTGTTGGTATTGCTGCTGGGTCTTATCCTGCCTTGATGTTATCTTCCTATAAGCCAGTGAGCGTCCTATCTGGAAAATTAAATACTGGAAGTAAAGGTGGTCTTCTAAGAAAAGTATTAGTTGCTTTTCAATTTGCTATCTCCATTTTTTTATTGGTGATTACAGGGGTTGTTTATCAGCAGCTTAATTATTGTAAAAACATGGATTTAGGGTTTGACAAAGAGCACATTGTTTTGATGAGTGCCCCACTTGAGTTGAGAGAGCGATATGCTGAATTCACTACTGAGTTGTTAAAAAACCCTTCTGTATTGTCTGGTGCAGGATCTTCTAGAGTGCCTCCAGGTAGACTAAGCAGCTCGTTAGGAACTAGACCTGAAGGTGTGCCAGAAGATCAGCGCAAAGGAATGCAAACTGTATGGACCGATTATAACTTTATCGAAACTATGGGCTTCGAAATGACGGCAGGTAGAAGTTTTTCACGAGAATTCCCGAGCGATGAAAAAGGTGCATTTGTCCTTAATGAAGCTGCCGTGAAAGATTTGGGTTGGACGAATAAATCTGCAGTAGGAAAGACTTTTGGAAGTTCTGAGATTAATGATTGGGATGTAGGACAATGGGTAGAAAGAGATGGACAAGTTATTGGAGTTATTAAAGATTTCCATTTTGAAACATTGAAAAAGCCAATCATACCAACAGTCTATTTTATTGCCCCCTATATGGCATGGAACTATGCTGTCAGAATACGTCCTGATAATATCTCTAACACAATTGGATATATTGAAGACGTTTATACCCAATTTAACCCTGATGTTTCTTTTGAATATACCTTCGTAGATGAAAACTATGCTGAGCTATATAGTGCAGAAGAACGACAAGGAAAAATATTTGGAATATTCGCATTGTTGGCCATTTTTGTGGCATGTCTTGGACTAGCAGGTCTCGCCTCGTTTATGGCAGAGCAAAAGAAAAAGGAAGTAGGAATTAGAAAGATATTAGGTGCGTCGACATCGAATATCATGCTTTTACTTTCTAAAGAATTTACATGGCTTGTTATTATCGCGGCGGTGATAGCATCTCCTATTGCTTGGTACGTCATGAGTGAATGGTTACAGGAGTTTGCTTACAGAATACCTGTTGGCATTAGCATATTCTTTTTTGCGGCTATTGTGGCTATGTTGATAGCATGGGTAACGGTGAGTTTTCAGACAGCAAAATCTGCATTCGCAAATCCAATAAAATCATTGAGACATGAATGATTAGCAGACCATTTTTAATTCATCAAGAATCAATTTGTTACTGATCCTTCCTTATTAGGTCCTAATTAGTCTTTTCTAATTTGAATTTAAATAGAACAGAATCACTTTCATTGAATATATAAGTGACTGATCCTATTTTGTATCTGAATTTCTATAACAAGAATCTCAGTTAGGGGAAAATTGCTTTTAGTCTTTTATTCTTTATTGCCCTTGTTATACCCAAACCTAGTTCAAAATAAAATTACTTTGCCGAAAATCAGAGAATGACCAAAAAGGAAATATTAGATAGCTTGGAACTCCCCTTAGTTGCGGCACCGATGTTCATTATTTCTCAGACTCAACTGGTCCTGGAGTGTTGTAAAAATGGAATATTGGGCACCTTTCCTGCATTAAATAATAGAAGCACAGAAGGATTTGAGGAGTGGGTTATAGAGATAAAAGATGGGATTAAAAAGCATGAAGCGGAAACTGGTAAAAAGGCAGCTCCTTATGGAGTGAACCTTATTGTACACCGCACAAACCCTAGATTAGAAAAAGATCTTGAAGTAGTGGTGAGGCAAAAAGTGCCGGTTGTAGTGACTTCACTTGGTGCTGTGAGTGATTTAGTGGATGAAGTGCATAGTTATGGAGGACTGGTCTTTCATGATGTTATTAATACACGTCATGCTCAAAAGGCGATAGATGCTGGAGTAGATGGTTTGATTTTGGTTTGTGCTGGTGCTGGAGGACATGCAGGGACTCATAATCCAATTCCATTTGTAACTGAGGTAAGAAAAATGTTTGACGGGGCCATTTTATTATCAGGAGCTCTGAGTAATGGCAGGGATATAGCAACTGCTCTTCAGATGGGTGCAGATCTTGCATATATGGGTACTAGATTTATTAATACAAATGAGGCAATAGCATCAGAGGACTATCAAAATATGATTATTGAAAGCGGAACGTCAGATATCGTGTACACCGCTTCAATTTCAGGAGTAAATGGAAACTACCTTAAAGGAAGTCTTGAGGCTGCAGGCATCACAAAGGAGATTTGGGAGACTAAAGCGAAAATTGACTTTGGAAAGTTGGAAGCAGGAAGTGATGTGAAAGCTTGGAAAAATGTATGGGGTGCTGGGCAAGGTGTGGCAACTATTCATGATAGATTGCCAGTTAGTGAATTAACAAATAGAATGAAAATCGAGTTTCAAAAGGCATTACATAGCCAAGCTCAATTATTAGATAGATATTCTTAAAAAGACAAAATGATAGAAAATATATTTAACCTAAAAGGTAAAGTTGCCTTAGTGACAGGAGGCGCAAGGGGCATTGGAGCAATGATTACTCAAGGATTAATAGAATCTGGAGTAAAAGTTTACATCAGCTCTAGATCAGCAGATGCTTTGATAGCCTTCGCCGAAAAAATGAACAATTTAGGAAAAGGAGAGTGCGTCCCTATACCTATGGATCTTTCTAAAACAGAAAATATTGATTCACTTGCAGCTGAACTGAATAGCAGAGAAAAGCAACTGGATATATTGATTAATAATTCAGGTGCCACATGGGGAGCACCATTAGGTGAGTTTCCAGAAAAAGGTTGGGATAAGATCATGGACCTTAATGTCAAATCAGTTTTCTTTTTGACTCAAGCTCTATTACCAATGCTCAAGACATCAGCAAGTAAGGACGACCCTAGTCGAGTGGTTAATATAAGCTCTGTAGCTGCTGTAGATGCAGATTCAATCAGTTCTTACTCTTATGGCCCAAGTAAAGCTGCAGTGATGCAATTAACTAAGATTTTAGCAAGAGACCTTATCAAAGATCAAATATTAGTGAATGCTATAGGACCTGGTTTATTCCCAAGTAAGATGACAGCTTATGTAGATGAGTCACTCCACGAAAAACTTGTTCCAATAGGCAGATCTGGAAGGCCAGAAGATATAGCAGGACTTGTGATTTATATGTGCTCTAGAGCTGGAAGCTTTATGACTGGCAATTATGTACCGTTAGATGGTGGGTTTTTGGTGAGAGGAAGTAGTGGAATGATGATGTGATCTATTGGTGTTAAGGACGATTTAAGTTTTTTGATAAAGAAGAGAAATTAGAATGTATTGGTATTGAATTAACAAATTTTAGCTTGAGTCCAAATAAAGATATTAAAGCCGATATTTGCTGAAGTAATTTTTATTGAAAAAAAGATTTATTCATAGTGTAAGCTGTGATGAATTGGACTTCCCTATGGCTGGGGAAGTCCTTTTTATTTTTAGACATCTAATAAGGATCCAATAAGATCTATTAATCCCTTTGTTTTCTTTTAAAATCCATAAACAGGTTTATCTCCTTTGACTATACTTTTTTCTTTCTTCATATCTATAAAGAAAATATGATTCGATGAGAGATAGTATTCTGACTGAAGAACATTTGATGTTTAAAGAGGCTGTTGAAGCTTTCTTTATAAAAGAAGCAGTTCCATATGCTGAAAAATGGGAAAAAGATGGAGTAGTAGACAGAGATATATGGACCAAGGCTGGTGCAATGGGTATACTTTGTACGGATATGCCAGAAGCATATGGCGGTATGGGGTTGAAGGATTTTAGATACAATTCTATTGTTACTGAAGTCATGATTAAATTAGGAGTAAGTGGTCCTGGATTTGTACTTCAGAATGATGTTATGGCTCCTTACTTTGAGCGATATTTCACTCCTGCTCAAAAGGACAAGTGGTTGTCAGGCATTGTGTCAGGTGAGATCATTACGGCTATCGCAATGACAGAGCCTAATACCGGTAGCGACCTAGCAGGTATTACTACTACAGCTGTTAAAAAAGGAGATCACTATTTACTAAATGGTTCTAAGACCTATATTACTAATGGGATATTGAGTGATCTAGTGGTTGTGGTAGCTAAAACAGATGCATCTGAAGGGCATAAGGGTATGACTCTTCTGTTAGTAGAAAGAGGAATGGAAGGATTCGAAAGGGGAAAAAATCTTGATAAAATTGGACTCAAGGCTCAGGACACGGCAGAGATGTTTTTTAGAGATGTAAAGGTGCCATTAGAAAATGTATTAGGTGAAGAAGGAAGAGGTTTCTATTATCTCATGCATAATTTGCCCCAAGAGAGATTATCTATTGCTGTTGGAGCTCTGGCTGCGGCAGAAAGAGCATTGGATGATACGTTGACCTATGTAAAAGAAAGAACAGCATTTGGTAGGCCAATAGGAAGTTTCCAAAACTCCAGATTCAAAATGGCAGAAATGAATACAGAGATTACCATTGCAAGAACATTTGTAGATGAATGTATAATGGAGCTCAATGAGAGTAAACTTTCTAATGAAAAGGCATCTATGGCTAAGTATTGGGTTACTGAGATGAGTGGAAGAGTAATTGATCAATGCCTTCAACTCTATGGAGGAGCAGGATATATGTGGGAATATCCAATTGCAAGAGCATATGCAAATGCTAGAGTAAATAGAATCTTTGGAGGTACAAATGAGATTATGAAGGAGATAATTGGTAGGTCTATGGGGCTCTAACTCAATATAAATTGATCAATGTGCTGCGAAATCAGGAGTTCAAGTCTATGATGAACCTGAGCATCAAGTTTAAATAATGTCTAAAGAACGATTTACTGCTGTAATAATAGGAACTGGATTCTCAGGTTTAGCCATGGCTATAAAGTTGAAAGAAAAAGGAATTCATGACTTTATTATTTTAGAAAAGGCTAAAGCTATAGGCGGAACATGGAGGGAGAATACTTACCCAGGTGCTGAATGTGATGTCCCTTCTGCACTTTATAGCTATTCCTTTGCTCCTTACACTTTTTGGGAATACAAGTGGTCTAAGCAGCCACAAATACTTGAATACATCAAGCATGTAGTATCCAAATACGACCTTGAAAAGCATATAGAATATGAAAAAGAGATGCTAGGTGCTGATTGGGATGATAACAAAGGAATATGGATTACTGCTACAAAAGATGGAATTTCCTATGAATCTAAATTTTTAATTAGCGCAATAGGTCAATTACATCATCCTAGTATTCCAGAATTTAACGGAAGAAGCAAATTTAAGGGGCCATCATGGCATTCAGCTCAATGGAATCACGATATTGACTTAAAATATAAGACCATAGGCGTAATAGGAAACGCAGCGAGTGCAGTCCAATTTATTCCTGAAATAGCTAAGGAAGCCTCGAAAGTCGTGGTGTTTCAGAGATCAGCAAACTGGGTTTTGCCAAAACGAGGCAGAGCATATAAGGAATGGGAGAAAAAACTGGTTGAAAATTTTCCTGTCCTACTTAAAATATATCGGTTTAGGCTTTGGCTTTTGGGAGGTGGCCTTTTCTTTTTAATGAAAAATGGCAATAGTGGTTTGCGTAAGATGTACCAAAATCGCACTCTGAACTTTATCAAAAGACATATAAATGATCCAGAAAAAATAAAAGCATTGACTCCTACTTATCCATTGGGGGCGAAACGAGTGCTTTTCTCAGATTATTATTATCCTACTCTTGCTCTAGAAAATGTGAGTTTGATCACTGAGAATCTAAAAGAAATCACCCCAAGTGGAGTGAAAACAAAAGACGATAAGGAGCATATTTTAGATGCATTAGTATTTTCCACAGGATTTAAGACAAATCCATTTTTACAAGGCTTGGACATCAAGGGAAAGAATGGAATTTCAATAAGAGAATATTGGAAAAATGAGCTAAAGAATTACCTCGGTATGACTGTATGTAATTTTCCAAACCTTTTCATAATGTATGGTCCAAATACAAATTTGGGACATAATTCTATACTTATAATGAGCGAAGCTCAAGCTTCATACATCGCTCAATGCGCTTCGGCATTAGAGAATCAGGGTTGGAAGTCTATGGAAATCAGAGAATCAGCTTTAAATGAATATCATGAAAATAGCCAAGAGAGGCTGAACAATATGATTTGGGCTCAAGTGGACAATAGCTGGTATAGATCAGATAATGGAAATATACCAAACAATTATCCAGGTCGAACTATGGAATATATGTGGGCAACCAGGAAAGTAAAGTTTGATGATTACATTTTGAGATAGACTAAATTTATTAACTAAACATGACTTTTTTATAAAAGCCAAGATTAAGATTGAGATGAATTAAATGATTGTTTAGTATCAGAGGGGCAGAGCTATAAATGGGGATTAGAAAAAAGAGACTAAACAGGAATTTCAAATGAACTAGTTGAAGCATACATTTATCAAGGTTTTGTATCACCCAATGACTTATGTGGAAAGCTGAAATTCTTTATACCTACTGCTCCAACTGTTGATAAGTCTGCACAATAAATTATGGGAACTCTGGGAACAACCATTCATTCTATGTGCTAAAATTAAAATATTTACATCAGCTAGTAGCCGAACATCAGAGACCTTCTTCTTCAATTCAAAAAATGCATATGTTGAACCATGTTTTACATTTATTGATCCTGAAGGATGTCATTGGCTAATACTGGAACAATTATAGATCACTAATAAAAGAGAAATACAACTAAAATTCGAACCAACCAAAAGTTGAATTATGGTAGAAAAATGTCTAGAAACCTCTGTTCTTCTTGGTTTATATGAAACTGGTATACAAGTGAGTGAGAATGTATAATTCGTTCATAATGCTGGTCTTTCTAGTGAACAATGGATATTCTTTATTCATCTAACCAAAATCCAAACCTTTCATTTCTCATACTACAGCGACATCAAAAACAAATAAAGGCTTCTTAATTAACTGAAGCGTCTGGTGTTACAAGAGCCAACATCACAAATCTATTGACCACATGGACGATTAATGAATAAATCAAACAGAAGACTAAAGAGACCCAGCCTTGTGGATAAAGGAAAAAATCTGATTAACAACATTCAATATGAAAGTTTAGCATCTAATAAAATGATGTTAGAAGGATTATCTAAATCAGAAAAAGAAATGTTTTTGAATCTGTTACAAAGGATTACTAAGAATATATTACTCTCATATGAGTGATATCAAGGATTACATCCAAAATCTGCTTTCATATCTACACAGAAGAAGGTGATAGACATCTTGAATAGGATAGAAGTGATTTGATTTTCCTTTCAGGGCAGTGTCTACATGGCCTAACCTATTAATTAAAGATTAATCTACTGATTCTGGATTACCAACCTCTCCCTCAACATTCCATTTTCAGTTTTCAATTCAATGAAGTAAATCCCTGATTCAAGTTCTGGTTGGTGAAGTTCATTTTCTCCAGTATAGAACACTCCAGAATGCATCATTCTTCCAGATGCATCGTAGATTTTAAATTCATGTACTAAAACAGTAGCACCATTTAAGCTGACCACAACAGCGGCACCTTTTTGCATTGGATTAGGATAAACTTTTAAATTCTCTCTATTTTCATCCTCATCAGAAGTAATACGATCTAAATCAGAGCCTGATTTTGGCAATACCTCATCACGACTGCATGCCACTCTAATTTCATCAAGGTATTGAGCTGTTTTTCTATCATTACTTCCAGAATTTTTAAAATCAAAACCTATAGAAGCCAAGTGGCCATCTATTGAAGTATTGTAGTTTTGACTAAATTCTGATCCTATGTCAGATGGATTGATCCATAAAGTGATTTCATCCACTCCTATGTTAAGGGTTGCTCTTACGAGGAAAGTATATGAATCCCCACTACTTAACTTCTGCCCTTTAAGCCCACCTATAACTACATATCCTTTGCTATCTACATAGAATCCTATAGAACCTCCATTAATTTGTGGAACAAAAATACCGTCATCATCATACTTGTATGCAAATGACAACCACACATCACCATCTTTTTTAAAGACTTCATCAGATAAGTTTCTTGATATCTTCAATTTACTTCCTGGTGCATTGAGAACTCCCAACTTATTTCCATTTGATTCATATAGGGCATTTTGTATTGAGGAAGAGATTACTTTTGCCTTTACATCGCCCTCTACTATAACATTCCATCCTTCAGACCAGCTTTTACCACCAGATTGGTTGGAGAAGTCTACATCTTTGTCATAATCAAATCCTTCGTAAGCATTGATACATGAATTGTCTGCAATGTTGATCACATAATCTTCAGATTCTCCATCTATACATCCTCCACATGCCCCATATATTCTTCCCAAATCTACCATTACCCTCATCACATATTTCCCTGGTTGTATTTCTTCTGATAATTGATAGTCGATGCCAGTTTCTCCTGTGTTCCTTTCATTGAAAATCATTTCACCTTGATCTTTAAAATCTGTATCCTTATTCCAATCAATGAAAATGACATGACTTAATTCACATATGGCATCTGTATGTCCAACGTTAATCCAAACTTTTAATAAGCCACCAGCTGAAATGGTTATTGCATCCTGTCCATAAAATCCATAGCCATTATCATTAGGTCCACTTTTGTTATTGAAGCTATTAATAGAAATAGACTCAATCCATTCGAATCTATTACTACCTGAGACATCACATACATCCTGTTCATCACAAATCCCATCTCTATCGCTATCATTTTCATCACATCCACAAATTCCACTTGCCGATTTGACTGGATTATCTGGACATTCGTCGATTGAATCACAAACACCGTCTCCATCACTATCTTTGTCATCACATCCACATATGCCACTTTCTGATATCAATGGATTATCGGGACATTCATCGAGTAAATCACAAACACCATCTTCATCTTTATCTTCCTCATTGCACCCGCATGAGTCCATTTTCGATTTGTTAGGGTCATCAGGACATGCATCCTTTTCGTCACAAACACCATCTCCATCAGTGTCTTTATCATTTTTATCAGCACATGTACATGGCCCACAGTGATCATTTCTATTTCTAAAATCGCCATTCTCTACAAAGTAGTCTTGAAGTTGCTTACAACTAGCTTTATAGTTGGCAACCTTTCCATTATTGAAAACCCTACAAATTGAGATATTACCGTTTTCATCTTCCACACAGGTACTACATGGTTTTGGGCAAGTACCACAACTATATCCTGGTTCTAACTCTACTCCTTGAGTACAATAAATGCTTTTTTCTCTACAACCTTGAGGAGTAATCTGATGTACCACAAAATTCCATCCATCTTCACAGTTACATGGGCCTCTTAGATCTTCTGTGGATGATGCAGAATCAGTTAATAAAAAGGAAGTAGAAATGGTGAATATTGCAAATAGAAGTGCAAGAAAGGAGGTCGTTCTCATGTTCTTCATTCTTGATAAATTTTTGCGCAATCATTATTATCAATGAAAAGCACAATCAAATTATTCGAAATCCATCTTAGTTAAAATCAAGTTTGAACAATAAATCATTCCTTGGAATGAATATTCTTCAGCTGATTGGTGTATCTAATATGACGAAAACTATCAATTAAGGGTAAGAATAGACTGATTTTAAAGGATCAACAAGGAAATCTGTAAAGTTCTTTACATTTTATAAATATAAAATAATAAAAACATTATAAACGATTGATAGTCATGGATATAAATGAAGCCATATTCTATACTTCACTGTTTTGTGACAATATGATTGACCTCTTAAGAATAGTTTAATAGACTAACGAGTCTTTTTAGATTGTGGAGAATATTGTTAACTATGAGATCTTGAGACAATGCATTTCCTATTTATGTTTTGTCAATTCTGCAGATTTCACCAGAAGAAAAGCATCTATAGGAACTAGGAAGTAAAGAATTGAATTGCTTACTTAATTCCGATTAAACTTGAAATTATAACTGGGAGATACAAAGCCAATTTGTGGTTTTGGATCAATTTATTCTGACTGATTTAATAAATGAATTATTCGCTATCATTCTAATAAAAATTTATCGATCTTGACCTTTCACAATCAATAAAAACAAAATAATCATGGCACAAGAATTTGACGAAATATTATTGACAGGAATAGACGGTGAAACCACAATAGAGATAACTGGATCTAATGGAAATATGAGATTAGGTGGAAATGGGACCATAGGCGATTTAGACTTGTTAATGAATAATGGATTATCCACTATTCATTTAGATGGAGGTAGAGGTAATATTACAGTGGGGGGAGAAGGCTCTCAAGGAGATGTAGTATGTAAAGATGAAAACGGAAAAGTGAATGTTCACATAGACGGAGGAGAAGGAAATATGACATTAGGAGGTGATGCTCATGATGGTGATATATGGCTCAAAACTTCAGATGGAAAAACAAGAGTAGAGCTCGAAGGGCATGATGGAGGTCTAAGATTACTCAATGGCAATGGAGAGGTGACTGTAAAAGCTACAGGTAAAACTGGAGAATTGGTATTAGGTGGAGGAGCATCAGATGGAGATCTTATTATTAAGAACTCTAAAGGTGATAATGTGATAGAAATGAAAGGTAATACTGGTGAAATCAAAGTGGGTGGTAATACTGTTCATGCTGCAGATTATGTTTTTGCCAATGATTACAATTTGCTTCCACTACATGCTGTAAAGCAATTTATTGATAATAACAGACACCTTCCAGGAGTGCCTTCTGCAGCTCAGATCAAATCAGAAGGCCTCGGTATTCAGTCGTTTACAATGAAGCTGTTAGAAAAAATAGAGGAACTAACACTCCATATGATTCGTCAAGATGAAACAATTCAAAAGCAACAATTTGAAATAGAAAAACTTAAAGGATGATAGGGTATAGGACATCAGCCTTCTTCTTGTATAAAGTGCTTTTATAAAATATTTCCTAAAATTCTGGCTTAGAACTAAATGAGACTAATTTTCTACTTTCAGGGTGGATGAATGATATAGATTTTGCATGTAGCATTAATCTTTTTGCTCTTTTGCCATACAAGTCGTCGCCTACAATAGAAGTGTTCAGCCCTAATGGATGTGCAGCATGGACTCTAAGTTGATGAGTTCTTCCAGTGAGCGGATAGAAATGAACTCTGGTAGTTTTAGATGAATGACCTATGACTTCCCATTTGGTCCGAGCTGATTTGCCATGATCATAACATACAAGTTGTCTAGGCCTATCATCTAGATCTACTCGGAGAGGAAGATTCACTTCACCCTCTAAATTTGTTATTCTTCCATCTAGAATTGCAACATACACTTTGTTGATGGTACGCTTTATAAATTGTCTTTGAATGTATTTGTATGCATCAAGAGATTTTGGAATAATCATCAGTCCAGATGTTGACATGTCAAGGCGATGGACAATCAATGGTCCTTTGGCATTAGGAAATTGAGATTTCATTCTACTAAATACTGAGTCTTTTATATTTTTTCCAGGCACAGAGAGAAGTTCAGGAGGTTTATTAATAATTGCCAAATATGGATCATTGTAAATTACTTCAATTTTGAGGCTTTTATCCGGTGTCTCAAGCAAGGGATTTGAATCCATTTTAATGTCTTGTAACATATGATGCAGAATCGGCATACATTTTCCTGTACAAGCTGGATAATACTGTCCATGAGTTCTGACTTCAGAAAGTGATTCTCCCCACCAAAATTCAGCTATTGCAATTGGTGCCATATCGTATTTGAAGGCATATTGTAGCAGTTTGGGTGCTGCACATTCTCCGGCACCCGCAGGAGGTACTTTAGAAACCGAATCACTGAATATTTCGAGAAGACTTTTTAAATCACCTTTTTTATTTAGAAATTGATACTGGTCAAAAAGCCATTTTTGAAGTGAAAGTGATAGCTTTTTTCTTTCCTGTTTAAGTGTGCTTATTTCTTTTTCAAAAGAGGACTTTTCTGATTCTAATAAAGCAATTTTGTGATCCCAGGTCTCTTTCAATTTTTTGAAATCATATTTAATT
>DKPS01000230.1:518-1172 GCA_002471345.1 Saprospiraceae bacterium UBA7328 | reverse complement strand
TTTTTGAAATCATATTTAATTTTTACACTCTGTTTCCCCAATTCTCGTATTAAGTCTTGAAACTCTTTTGCTGTTAATTGACTTTCGAACTTTTTTCTTTTCCTTTTTCTTTCTGCTTTGTCCAATCTCTTTTTCTCTTTTGCCAATTCAATTTCATTTTGAGCTACCTCCGTTATATGTTTGATATTTTGTAAGCAAGACTTGTATTTTGAATCGTTCTCTAAATTCTCTAACTCATGATTAATATTATTAATTTCCTCTGAAGCATTGAGGAAAAAACCTTTTTGTTCGAGCATGTCATAGATGGGTGGAACAAATCTTTTATAACTGTTTTTACCTGCTAATTTGCCAGAGAATGCCGTGAGATAACCCAACTTTCCTTGTTCATTTTTGACAACCAAGACACCGAACATTTTACCAATTGGGATGCTCTTCTTAGTCCTGTCTAAACCAAAATTATGGTTCCATTCAGATTGATTCTGAAGATATATTTGAAGTTCATCAGCAGCTACTACACATAGAGGATGAGGCTCATAATAGAAGGGGAAAGTGAATTTTTTGGGAAGAGATATATGCTTTACCAAGGTGTTAAATTGTATGAAACACTCTTGAGGGTCAGTGTGTTTTTGTGGCTTTTTTGATTTTGCTTTTTCT
>DKPS01000230.1:0-225 GCA_002471345.1 Saprospiraceae bacterium UBA7328 | reverse complement strand
AGTGTGTTTTTGTGGCTTGTTAGATTCTGCTTTTGCTAGGATAACTATATAAATTTAGTTGTCAAAAGTAAGACAAAGAGATGATGAAAGTTTTAGTGCCGAATCAAATTTGATATTCTTCACAAGGAGTTATTAGCACAGATTGAAGGATTGAATATTAAAAGTGAAGAGGATCAAAATGTAGATCTCAAACTTAGATTTAAAGTTGAACAGTATTCAATCATC
>DKPS01000227.1 GCA_002471345.1 Saprospiraceae bacterium UBA7328 | reverse complement strand
TTGAGCTTTGTGCAGAACTTAAACTTAACGAAAAGACCAATCATATTCCGATTATCATTCTGACTGCTAAAGCGGCATTTGAGGACAAACTAGAAGGTCTTCAGACTGGTGCCGACGCCTATCTCACCAAGCCATTTAAAAAGGAAGAGCTTTTTATTAGACTTAAAAATCTGAATGAGCTGAGATCAACTCTTCAAAAGAAATACAGTCAGTTCGCTTTAATAGATAAACCCAATGCACTAAAAGGAGAAAACAGTTTTATACATCTGGTAAACTCGGTAATAGAGAAAAATCTGACGAATGAGCAATTTGGTGTAGAGGATTTGGCTAAAGGAGTGTTTATGAGCAGAATGCAGCTGCATCGTAAATTAAAGGCTTTGTCCATGAGATCAGCAAGTAATTATATCAGAAATTACAGACTCTATAAAGCCAAACCTCTACTTAAGGATTTATCGCAATCCATCGCAGATGTGGCATGGGCGGTGGGGTTTCATGACCCCAATTATTTTACAAAGAGCTTTAGTAAAGAATTTGGGATAACTCCTACGGAGTTTAGGAGTAAGAACTAGGCGAATTCGAATTTAAGCTGAGAACTAAAGCTCAAATTCAACATGACAGTATATTCTTAATTCTAACATTTGAAATGTTATTTCATTCTTGTTACATGTTTACCCATAATGTTACAATGCTTCCTATGAATTATTGATGTTACACATCTCCACTTAGTAGTTACATACCACCTTAAAGTTGCTTGAAGCTTCCTGTAATCTTGAATTGTCAATACGATTTTGACCTATCTATTATTAGATAATCACTAAATATCATATCATGACTTCAAGAAATACTACTCAACAAAAGCACATTTTTCATTCTCTACTATTTTCCTTCTTTGTAATTTTCAATGCAGTATTTGCACAAGAAGCAAAAAAGGATCACTACAGTTTTGATTACTTGTTTCCTGGCAAACAAAAGTCTTCCATTACTTTTTCTACAGGCATACCTTATGTTGCCATAGCGGAGTATTCTTATGGTTTTGCTGATAGATTTTCTTTAGGGCTATTAGCAGGTACAACTCCAAAAGTAGAAGGCTACGGCATTAGAATCAAAAGTGTTCTATTTCAAAAGAATAGTGATTCTAGAATATATGCCAAGATGCCCATACTTTATTATCCACAGACACAGGATCTAGGAGGAGAGCCTTGGCTGTTGACTTGGCCAGTGGTGAACTACGAAAAGTCCTATAATAATGGAATTCGATTGAGTTATGGTATCGGCGTAGTAGCTGCAGCATGTGCTAATGACATGATGGATGTACTAGGAATTGGAACTCATGAACATCACTCTACAGAAGATGAACACCATGAAGAATCACATCATGATATGGAGAATATGGAATTACATTCGGAAGGGGATGAAGGATTTATGGGTGATGTCTGGAACACCGTTCAAGCAGGAATTACTTTACCTCTGAAGACCAAATGGGTATTTCAGGCAGAAATAGCTGCAGTTATGAAAGGTGTCAAAATAGCTGGAAGCGAGTGGGTTGGTGGTCCTCCAGTCATATTGACTCTTGGTGTAACCAAAAGGTTTTAGTAGATATTAAAGGAGGCTTTAAAGTTTGCGCACTAGTTGAGAATATATAACTTTTGAATTGGCATTGAATTTCAATTGGGTTCAGCTTTAATTCTATTGCCCCATATATCGGATATCTCTACTTGCAAGTCTTCTTTCCCACCGGAGAAGTTGACTATTTTAATATCTAATATATATGTTGCTGATCTATATATTCCTGTATCAGTAATGGGCCATTGTTTAGAGGGATGTGCATCATAATGTCCCTCATTCTTATGACTGTCATAGAGAAAACTAGCTGAAGTGCCTCTATTAAAATGATGAACAAATACAGTATCAATATCTCCACTTTCATTCATATCCCAATAATTCATGTCTCTTTCTGACTCTGGTAGAGTACTTCTCTGAATCAAATCAAAGGTCCATTCTGAATGTGGTGAGATTTCAGAAGTATCTCTCATTATAATTTTATCAATACTTGTATGATAATAGGGCAGGGCTATTCTGATAATAGGATCTTCTCAAGGCAAAAACGTTTCATAATTTAGAAAATATACCTCTGGATTCATTTCTTGGTGATCTATTGGGTTGCTGTCGTTATTGTATGCTTGATTAAACTCCATCTTTCGGATCAGATGCGGGTTAGAATGAGGATTGAAAAGGTACATAGGGTGGACGTTGGCGAATCTTTTAGAAGGATCATCATCACAAGCACGTCGTAAAGCACTGAGATGGAGATGGTAGTTACTCGTAATGCCCGTCTGCCCCATTTGCCCAAGAATGTCTCCTTTCTTCAAAGTATCGCCAATCGAAAAATTTTGTTCAAAACTGTACATATGCCTATAAGCAATGTAAATATCACGATCAGTAAAACCAAAACTAATCGGGTACTGTTCGTTGCACTTGATCACTATATATTGCCCTTCACCAGTCTGTTCTATAATTTTGGAATCATCGCCCATGGGTGGTTCTATGACAATACCATTAGTGCAGTGAATACCTGTTTTTCGACCTACACCATTAGGATTGATTATGTCTGCTGGATCATCCAGTTTTACATATTCTACCACCACGCCATCACACATACATTGTAGCTGTGGAAGCTCAGTTATTTCTATATCATCCTCGGGCCTTTCTAGATTAATAATATCTGATCCTATATGATAATCATATCGATACATTCCATTTCGAAATATAAGTCGGGGACCAAAGACAGACATAAAGTATCTCAATCTAAAATCAGGATCATATTCTGAGATGTTTTGTTGGCCATCGCTATTGATGTCATAATCGGTCAGTTTGTTTTCTATAGTAGCGGTAAAAGTCCCAATACCTTTATCTATTTCGACTCCTGGATTGAGAAGTATATAATTTCCAGCTATTAATGTAGGAGAATCATTAATTTCCAGCCAGCTTGTTGAATAGTCCAACGAATCATTTTCATAATACACATTAAACATTATCGAATCATCTAGTGATATCTGATTGCCGAAGTGCTGAAAGCCATTTGCTTTTAAAAGGTCTGATTGGAGTGGCGTAAGGAAATTATAGTCATATGACCATTCATCGTCATTTGGAAGATTACTTAGGGTCATTTCCTTTTGACAAAAGGAGATAAAGGGTATTAGGATAAGAATGGAGGTAAAAAAACAGATTTTCATTTTCAACAATCCTTGACAATTAGAACTAACAAATCAAAATGAAATTGTAAACATTATTACTTTTGAAATGAAAAAATTTGGCCATTTGTTATTTAGATATATTAGATGTTATTAAAGAAGAATTAAAGGAGATGCTTTCTCTAAATTATGGATGGTATATCGACTAATTGTAGTCCTCTTTAATTTCTTAAATGCATGAATGCAATCAGACAAATCTATGAAATGAAAGTTCAAGTCTCTCAATTATCTTTTTCTGTTGAGATAATTGATTCAATGCCCTGGTCATTGCGTTTGAGCAAATCCCCAAAAATTATAAGTAGCGGGTTTCCAGCCTGGTAGATACATCGTTTCTAGGTTGGAAATCTTAAAGCCGTTTTTCTCTAATATTTCTGGAATGTTTTTATTGAGATTACATCCTCCACTTATCTTTTTCCAAATCGGATTGATTCGATTTTGAGTCTTCAGAACTTTATCATCAGGAGCCTTGCCATGTTCTACAAATATGAGTTGACCTGAAGACTTGAGGACCCTTTTTATTTCGGATAATGATTCTTTTAATTGATCTATAGTGCAAAATGTATAGGTGCTTACCACAGTATCAAATTCGCTATTTTCCATACTCAATTGTTCAGCTGATTCTCTTATAAATTCGAATTGAAGTGGTGAGCTTTCGGCTGCTTCATGTAGTGCTTTTGAGTGTGGATAGGGATCTAAACCAACCAATTGGCTTACTTTTTTCTCATCATAATATGGAATATTAAGGCCTGAACCTATCCCAATTTCTAACACCCTTCCTTTTGCTTCTGGAATCACTTTTCCCCTCTGGATCATAGTAGGTTTGAGTCCACACACTTTGTGGATGACTTTTGGAAGAATATACTTTGAGTAAAGTCCCATAGTTTCGTTGGTTTATACTTTAGACTTGATATAGTTTGTGCAAATTCTTAATTGCCGGTCAAAACAGAAAGATAATCAAGTTTCAATAGTGATAATACCATTCTATTCCATTGTTCAATACAGAAGTTAATCTTCAAGCTAAAAATGTAAAACTCTGGAAGCCCTAGTTTAAGGGATTTCATAAATACTTTAATTGTGATGCAATTAATATTGCAATTACTGAAATCTGATTGCTATTCTAATAGTTAAGAATTGGATTAAGTTTTTCTTCAAGAAGTCATTTAAAAACTAAATCTTAATACGATTGAATTTTCGGAGAAATATCAGAGTAAAAGCTATCGTATGAAGAGCCATACAATTGGTCGCTTTAGTCTCATATCTGAATCTTTGAGTTATAAATCCACATACCCAAACATTTAATTCTTCAACTGAGAATCTGAACTTATTTAGTTTATGATCAAGGAGATAGTTATCATTATTGCCCCTATTTCTTGGATTGAAATCAATATTTGAAACGATGCCCCTTGGGTCACATTCTTGTCTAAAGTCATTGACATCGAACCACTCATCAGCATTTAAAATTAGACCCTTATTAGCCAATCCTATCCACTGCATTTAATCAAAGATTTCACTAGTAGTTTTTTGAAGCTCAAAACTATCATCATGATTTCCACTTATAGGTCTTGACCAACCAATCGGAAATCCTTATCTGTCTGTGAATATGAAAATGTTGGTGGTCTTGCTCTTTTTTCTATTTTGATACCCAACAGTATCACCACCTCTTTTTGCCGGGCAATGAGAAGCATCTAAATTAATCAAAGACATATCTAATTTCGACTTGTAAACATTAAGTAACTCTTGATAACATTTCTCCCAAATTTCAGTCTGTGACCATTCATTGAAATGATAATACACTGATTGCCAGGTATATCTGGCAAATCCAAAAAAATGACGCATTGGAAGATGATGCAATTGTAGATCAGTTTTCAATTTGTAAATAATCGGCTTGACAACTCACCATAATTGTTTCTTCATTTTTCTCCCAGTCTCATATTCAGGTAAAGTCTTCGCAAAGAATTTACTAATTTGACCCTTATGCATTTTGTAGCCTTTAGTGAATCTTTGGTTCTTAACTTCAGGTTTGCTAAAGCTACCATTTTAACCCATTTGATATTTGAACATTGTGTTTTTAAATCACTTCCAACAAGAATTATCATTGTAATTTATATTTCAAAAAAATATATTAATGTTCGGTCAAGTAGGAATGGTGGGATTTCTAACCTTAAATTGAAAAATAATTATTAAGACCTAATAGGGTGCTATTATTTTAGCTTTAAAATGATGTAAATGAGGATTGTTGTTTTAGATGGATTTACTTCGAACCCAGGTGACTTATCTTGGGAAAGTCTTGAGAGTTTAGGTGATTTAAAGATTTGGCCCAGAACCTCAGATGATGAGCTGATTGAGAGATCTCTTAATGCTGATATTTTGGTGGTGAATAAGAGAACTTTAAGAAAAAAGGACTTAGAGCAATTGCCAAAAGTGAAATGCATCTGCACCCTTGCTACAGGTTATAACAACATTGATATTGATGTAACAAAAAAAAGAGGAATAACGGTATGCAATGCTGTGGGATATAGCTCTCTATCTGTAGCTCAACATGTGATAGCTATGATTTTGCACCACTATAATAGTATGAACAAATATTTTGAGGATGTAAGATCAGGAAAGTGGTCACAGTCTGCAGATTTCACTTTCTATTCTTACCCTTTAACAGAATTAGCTGGTAAAAATATTGGAATCTATGGGTATGGAAAAATAGGTCAAACCGTAGCTCAGATTTGCAGAAGCCTTGGAATGAATATTTTGGTTATAAGTCGAGGAAAGGAAAAGGACATTGATAATAATGCGCAATATTTGAGTGAAAATCAGTTTTTAAATCAAAGTGATATTATCACACTTCATACTCCTCTTTCTGCATCTAATTTGGAGTATATGAATGCTGACAGAATAGCTCAAATGAAACAATCTGCAATTTTGTTGAATACTGGTAGGGGAGGACTAATCAACGAAGAAGATCTCAGAGTTGCTTTAGAAAATAGAAAAATTGCTGCGGCCTATTTGGATGTGTTATCTGAAGAACCACCTTCTTCTAATCATATATTACTGACCACTCCAAGATGTTTTATTACTCCTCATATAGCTTGGGCTACAGGAGCTTCCAGAAGAAGGTTGATAGATATTGTTGCAGATAATATTCGAGCATTTCAAAATGGTAGACCTCAAAATATTGTGAATTAGATTGATTTGGAATATGAATTGGATTTGAGTATACTTTTTAAAGAAGTCATTAAAAAACAAAATCTTAATAGGATTGAATTTTCTGAGAAGTATCAAAGAAAAAGCTTTAGTATGAAGAGCGATCTAAATGGTTGTTATAGTCTCATATCTAAATCTAAGAGTTTTAAATCCATCTACACATGCATTTAATTATTCTACTGAGAATCTGAACTTATATAGTTCATTATCAAGGAGATAGTCATCATTATTGCCCCTGTTTCTTTTGTTGAAATCAATATTTGCAACGATACCACTTGGGTCACATTCTTGTCTAAAGTCTTAGTCATCGAGCCCTGCATCAGCATTTAAAAATAAGCCGTTATTAGCCCATCCTATCCTTTGCATTTGTTCAAAGATTTCTCTAGTTGTTTTTTGAAGCTCAAAACTATCATTATGATTTCCACTTATAGGTCTTGACCAACCAATTAGGGACTCCTTATTTGTCTGTGAATATGAGAATGATCGTGGTCTTGCTCTTTTTTCTACTTTGAAACCGAACAGTATCACCACCTCTTTTTGCCGGGCTATGAGAACCATCTAAATTATTCAAAGACATATCTAGTTTCGGCCTGTAAACATTAAGTATCTCTTGATAACATTTCTCTCAAATTTCAGTCTGTGACCATTTATTGAAATGATAATACACTGATTACCATGTATATCTGGCAAATCCAAAAAATTGACGCATTGGAATCTGATGCCACTGTAAACCAGTCTTCAATTTGTAAATAATCGCCTTGACAACTCGCCATCACTTTACCTCCATTTTTCTCCTAGTCTCATATTCAGGTAAATACTTCACAAAGAATTTACTAATTCTATCATTATGCATTATGTAGCCTTTAGTGAATCTTTGACTCTTAACCTCAAGTTCGCTAAAGCTACTATTTTAAGCCATTCGATATTTTAACTTTATGTTTTAAATCACTTCGATTAAAATTAACTTGACTCATCTTATAAATAACATTTATTATAGAATTGATTATAATCATTAGTATTAAAAGTCTCTATTTCTTTATCTTGACACTATTCAATTCTAATTTCAATTTTGCACTTAAAAGAGTGTCAATCAATGACCGCAATTCAAGTGCCTCAAAATAGAGCAACATCCCAGGGCATGGAGTTTCTACAAATACGGTTTTATTCTCATCTCGAATATTACAGAGCTTATTTTCCATCAAATGGATCATTTCCATCAATCCATCATTATTAATATGGATGTTAACATTGGATAAAGTGATATTAATGCATTCACAATTTTGTGATTTAAATACAATGACATTTTCACTTTTACACAATACATCAAAGTCCTTCATAATGTTATAATTCTTTAGTGTAAAGGAATGAATATATCCCTATACAAAAGCTCCTTGTATTTCTTAAAATCTACCAATTTTGTTCTCCTCAACTACCAATTATTACTAAAAGTCATGACAACCGTTGTACTAAAAAGATTGGTTTAAAGTGTATAGCTTAAAGTAAAATAAAAAGATCTTCCTTCAGATGGAATGATCCCAGGTCCAGGATAGCCAGTAGCTCTTCGAGTAAAATAATTGTGATTCAAAGCATTAGTCAGCCCTGATTCGAACTTCAGGCTTTTAAGTTTTAAAGTCAAAGAAAAGTCAACGACAGTATAGGATGGAATAGGGCCAATAATTCCATTTCTAACTCCTCCTGATACGTCAACCTCAGAATTTTGGACATCTGTATATTGCTCAGAAAGATGTGAAACCTGACCCGTCAATGAGAAATTTTTATACCCAAAACCTGCTCCTAATTTTAAATTTAAATTAGGAATGAATTCTACTCTATTGCCTTCTACATTGTTTTCTTCAGATTCTAAATAGCGAGAATAAGTCAATGATGTGTTAGCGAAAGCATCAATACTTATATTAGGTCCTACAGATATTACTTCTCCCACATTTACATTAAGGAGACTTTCTATGCCGGTGATGGCTGCTTTGCCTATATTTTTTCTTACTCTATTGGCTCTATCGTCTAGGATTATTCCGATTCTATCATCGTAGAGAATACTATAGGCATTGAGTTCATATGTTATTTTTTTATCAATAACACCTCTTAAACCAAGATCCGCTGTAAATCCTCTTTCATCTCTGATGTCAGGGTCTACAATAAATGTAGGACTCACTACTCTTATATCACTGAAGGTGACAGATCTATAATTTTGGGAAATATTGGCATATAAATTGGCCTTTTTGTTTTTTTTATAGCTCAATCCGACTCCTACAATTGCAAATGATCTACTGAGTGATTTCTGTTCATTAAACAAATTATTTGATATTGAATTACCCGCATTATCGAAGACGACTTGATTATAAGTACCATCTGTACCTGTCCTTATAAATTCAAATCTAATACCTGGTGTTATAGATAAATGCTCGGATAGATATACAATATTCTCTGAGAAAACTGAATAGTTAGAATTTGGAAGCCTGAAATTAGACTGAGCTGGATAGTCACTAAATTCGCTGCTTCTCAACTCGAAATCAGCATCAACTCCCAGGCTTCCAGGCCCTTGAATAGAATTGTTTTTAGCTTTGTACATTTTGGCCCCAACTAAAAAGATAGCATTCTTTTGAGCTATTCGATAATCGCTAAGCCACTTTATCTCAGCCCCTATATTTCTAAAATTTCCGATAATGAGATCTCTGGGCAGAATATGATTATTTTCAGAATCTTGCTCGTCTAAAGAAATAATAGGGTTCTCGTTCTGAATGACAGGGTTTCCTCTAAACCCTACTGAATTTCTTGAAGCTGAAAGGCCGAACAGGCTAATACTAAATCTGTTTTTCTTCGTAAACTCATGTAGCATTTTAATATTAAAGAGATTCCAATTGACATTAAACCAATTTCGTACTCTTGTACTCTGACGAGGGTTTTCTCCAAATTGAGTATCTGTTAGGCCTCCTCCTTGTTTAGCCAAATAATTGAAGTGAGTGTATTCTGCTTTAATCAAAGTATTAGCACTTGGTCTGTAGTGAGTAGAAAAGAAAATGCTATGTGATTTGTAATGAGAATTTTCACGATATCCGTCTCCACGCTTATAGTTATAAGATAAGTTAAAAGAGAACTTGTCTTTTGTGATGCCTATGTAGTTATAAGTATTGAATAGGCCGTATGATCCTATGGTTTGTTTACTTAATATTTCTATAGGAATGAAAGAAGGAATTTCTCTTAATTTAAAATTGAGCAATCCTCCGAACTGTGTGCCATATTGTAGAGAGCTCGCCCCTCTCACAATTTGTATTTCTGAGATTGCTTCTGAAGGTGGAGAATAGTAACTTTCTGGATATCCTAGTACATCAGCACTAATATCATATCCATTTTGGCGAGTATTAAAATTTGAAGTTCTATTAGGGTCTAGTCCTCTGCCTCCTATTGATAACTGTAATCCGCCATCGCTCCCTTCGTATACATTCAGTCCAGTAACTTGAGCATATATCTGTCTCGAATTATTACTAGCTAAATTAGCTGATACTAAATTCATCACTACCACTTCAGATTTTTTACCTGCATAAAGAGAGGTACCTTCTACATCTTTTAATCTTTTCATTGCAAACTCCTCTTTCCTTCGGGCCCTGAGTTGAATCTCAGTGAGCTCTACACTTAGGGCTTTCAAATTGATTTCGAGTATAGTGTCTTTTCTTGCGATGAATGAAATGTATGTAGTGTTAAAGCCTTCTCTGAACAGAGTTAATGTATTTAATCCTATAGGTACTTCGGTGATAGTAAAACAACCATTGATGTCAGAAGTGTGTAAGATCCCTTTTGGGTCAGAAAAGATTTCTACATTTTCAACTACTTGTTGAGATTCAGTATTCCTAATATTACCTTTTATAGTAATTGAATTTTGACTCATCAAGGTGAAGCTGTGAATTAAAAGAGATAAAAGAAGTAGGCCTTTTGTTAGGTTCATTTTTCAAATGGTAAAATGAAGTATTTATGGTTAAAATTATCAGCAACAGTCATAAGATCAACATTTGGGTCAATGAATGGTCTGCTTTTTCGACCATTTAAAGAAACATAACTCTCTACATATACTTCTACGTTTTGATGTCCTTGATTCTTAAAATGCTCGCCAAGATAATGTGCATATTGTACTATGAAGTCGGGTTGAGTAGACATTTGTTTTTCTTGAAAAGATGAAAGGAAGTCATCGTTTCTAACATAGAATCGTTTTCCTGATTTACCATCCACAATTTTAAAATTGGCGTAACCAGTTTTCTCCATGAGCATTACTCTCCATGAAAATCGATATCCCTGCTCCGTCCAAAATACATTTCCAGGATAGAGTAAAAACCTCAATGGAATAATGATCTGAAGAAAGAGTGAAGAAAAAAGAATCAATTTTTTAAATTTTTGACTAATAGGTCTAGTCTCTTGATACTGAGAGTTTTCTGATATGTTTTGTATTTTTTGATTAAATATTTTTCTAACAAAAGACTGGAGATAAAGATGAAAATCAGCAGAGAAAAATATCAAGGTGGCTACGATCATCACGTAAGGAAACATGCCTATGGAAAAAAGTAGACCCGTAAGTAAATGAAATATAACTACTAAGAAATAGCCTAGTGTTCTGGTTTTGCTGTAAAGCAATAAAAACACTATTCCAAGATCATATATTGCTCCTCCCCAGCTGAATAAATAGTGCACCGACTTAGTATTCATAAAAGTGCTGAGAATCGGAATGTCCAATTTTGTAGGAAGCCAAATTGACAATGGCATCGCGTTGATCATCCAGTCATAATTGAGTTTAGCTGCTCCAGCATATATATAAACTATAGCAAGGAATATTTTTAATACATCAATATTCCATCTTGGCAAGTATAGGCTTCTGATTTTCGAATTTAGTCTTGCATCAATTGATAAAGATGTATGTGCTGGTAGCCAAATTAAAATAAAACTCAATACTGAAATAAAATAGTAATGATTGAGATAGGTTGTCATATCCATAAGCTCGATATAAGTGAAGCTCAAAAAGAAGAGCACTATACTCAAATGATACTTATATCCTACAGCGACGGTAAGGGCAGAAATACTACATATCACAAACAGCCCATAAGTCCAAAGACCAGGCACTTGGACAAAGTCAAAACCATAATAATGAAAATGAAATGAAGGAAGAACATATAATTTTTCAATCCAACCATGATACCAGAATCTCACCATGCTGAAAAACATGATAATACCAAAAAGCACCCTTAGAGTTACTAAAGGTGCTATGTGCGTTTTGGAATTGATCCTTGAGTACAATTGATAAAGGTCAATCGCCATCTGCATCAACAAAGTCTACTTGTATATTCAAAACTTGAAGCATATCTACTTTTAATAGTACCACAGCTTTTTGTAATTCATCATAAGTCTCAAGCATTTTTAGATTATCATTTTCTATTTGATCTCTAAAATTGTTACTTAAGTCCTGACTCTTTCCCTTAGCAGAGGTCCATTGTGTTAATATCATTTCATTGATATTGCTAAAATTATTTTGTTCTTGTACAAAAATCAAATAATCGTCTAACCCAATACCATTTTCTCCTGTCTCAAAACCTATTCCGTTATAGAAGTTTTCAATACTCCCGAATGCTTCAAGAAAAAGTTGTTTAGAGTAGATTCCAGAATAAGGAGCTTCTACTTTCAAACTCAATTTTGATCCAGAAAAAACACCGGCAGGTATTCCTACCTTTCCAGCTCTAAAAAATTTCTCATAGTAAAAGAGAAAGTCATTTACAATTTTATCTGTAGACGCAGTTGCTGAAGAACCAGAGTTATCAATGAATTGATTGCGAAAATTAAATTTCCAATCATTCAAGACTTCTTGATTCATTTCTTTCAACCTGACAATGATATCACCTAAATACGCTTTGTGATCTACAGAACTAAGAATATTCACGATATCTTGGTCATCTTTTCCTATTCCAAAAAGTAAATAGTCAAGTGCCCCAAAGCCTTGTGTATCAAAATTAGAGGGAAGAAGAAGATTATAGTTGCCTGAACTTATATTTTGGAAAATCGCTGCTGTGTCTACTGGAAAAATATTAGTAAAGTTTCTAAGACTTATCTCTTCGGCCTTTCCAATATCAAAAATGGACACATGTTGCCATGCTAAATATGCATTGAGCCAACTATTTCTTAATGCCTTTAGAGAACTTACATTCGTATCAGATAAAAAGGAGTTGTGTTGTGAATTCAACTCATCTAATCTTTTATCATAAGCTTCAAATCTAGGTATGATGACGTTATCTGCCCAATTGGTAAGAAGAGCTTTTCTGTCAAATGATGGAGCTGGCTCCATTGTCATCATAGTTATAGGCCCATCATCACTCGAACAAGAATGAATGATAAAAATTAAAATTCCTGTGAATATTATGCCAATGACCTTCTTCATTGTTATCTAGTTATTGTCCAGCCTCTGCTGTGGTAAAGTCAAATTTTTCAGAAATAGAATTAGCAATGTCATCTAAAGTGGAAGGCGAAATGTCCCAAAAGCCATTACCTGCAGTAAGTTGGGAAATGAAACTATCCACTTCGCTATGACTAAAATATGGATCATTGCTATTTGGCTTTCTTAAGAACCTTAAGCTGTACACAAAACCAAAGCCTTCAGATAAATCATGGAATGCTCCACCAAAATCAGTTCCACTAGAAGGAATTGCATTTTTACCTTGTTGTAAGTAATATACCGACCTTACAGCTACCACTTTGCTTATAAGTTCTTTCACAATATTTGCTTGCTCATCTCTAACTTTATAGTCTCCAGCTACAATAGCAGCTCTTCCTAATTTTAAAGCGTCATAAATATTTTGAGCAATCCCAGTAAAGTCAGAATCACCTTCCACTCTAGACAAATATTTGTTAAGGAATGCATCTTCACCTAAATTAGCCAAAGGATTAGAAGGGTCCGTAGACATTCCAAAGAGGTAACCGTATGCTTCGTCCCACTTATGTTCCATTGTGGTATACGACTTATCAGAAGCAGTAATACCTGCATCATTGTTCGCGATATTGTCTGCCTCATCTAGTACAGCTGTGCTTAAATAATTATTCAGCATTTGATCAACCATTAGAGCACCAATGAGTGCTTTATTTACTGCTTGGTTATACTCAAGACCATTACTATTCACATACCTTACCGAAGAACCATCAGCAATTTGTCCTGCTATTCCAGGTTCAGCTAGTATATCTTGATTAGGAAATACTTCAGTGACTTGGGCTCCTATCCAAGTTTCAAAATCTGCTTTGATTTTGGCTGATTGTGCTGTATTTGAAGAGAAAAAGTCTTTTGATGCTGCTACTTTAGATTTAATGCTTTTTGATGAAGCATTGAGGGCGGGATTAGAAAAGGGATCTACATTGTCTCCTGAAGATGATTCATTGGCATACATAGCTTGAATGTCTGAGTTTGTATTTTCAAAATTTTTCATAGCTCCAATAAGTTCAGTGGCCATAAGAATTCTAGTTGTTTGTCCTCCGAAAGAAACTGTTGAGACTCCAGCTCTTTGAAAGTCATATGTGATTGGCGCTTCTACAATAGTGATAGCTTCATCACTGTCACATCCTATTAAAGCAAACAGTATAAGTCCTATAAAAAAGTATTTTAAATTCATGTGTTATTTTTATTTGAGGCAAATGTATAAAAGCTGAAAGGTTCTACTTTTAGCTAATATTTTGATTCTTGTTAGAATATTTTGAGGATGGTATACCTAAAATTGTTAGGTGATAAATTGAGTGGTTTCGAATGATGAATCACTCTATTGTATGGAGGCTAGTATGTTAGAACTGGTAGAATAGGTCAAATGCAAGATTCTTCAATTTTAATAAATACTGGAAGGGCGGGTTGATCAATGGGAATGACCTCAAAGTTGCCGTAGAAAATAGCACAGTTGCTGCAGCCTATTTAGATATATTATCAGAAGAATCACCTTCCCCAGACCACGTCTTAGTGACTGCACCAAGAGGTAATATCACACCTCATATAGCCTAGGCTACAGTGCCTTCTAGAAAAAGATTGATAGGTATTGTAACTGATAACATTCGAACATTTCAGGAAGGAATACCTCAAAATGTTGTGGGTTGAAATATTTTTAAATGTGAAGTGATTTAATCACTCCTATATAATAGAAACGATTTAAGAAAAATATGAAACTATTTGTAATTTTTTTATTTGTTCCGTAATCGGAGAAATTCAAAATTATATTCCAGCCATTTCCAAAATCTTCATGTCCTCCAAATATTTATGGATATATGATTCTGATAAATGAGGAAGGCTCTTTATACTTTCAATACCTTTTACCAATTCTTGAAAATTATCAGACCCAATATTGTATGCTCCTATTGGAATAGGGTTTGCATACGCACTAAGGACTTCTAAGGCAGATTGTTGCTTTTGCGCCTCTGGTAGAGATTTTAGTTTGATTTGTATTCTATCGAACCATTCTTTATGTCCCGATAGCCTACTTATAGAATAGCCTGCAGATTCGATCCAATCAACAAAAGAATCTAATGAGACCTCATCTTCTAGGTAATTGAGTGCATTGTACGTAATACACTCATTATGATTTTGAAGAGACAATCCTACTATGGCTTTAGTCAACACATCTACAGGTATACCATCATAATGAGCTTTCATTTTGAGATTGTTACTAGGATCTTGATAAAATGAACTTGGTGCTAGTCCAGTGATGACAATGCTATAGAGCAATCTAGTCAACATATCAGAGGCATTGACCTGACCTTTGTATTGTTGGTCTGCTAAAATCATATCACATCTGACAATATTGATTGGTAAATCAAATTGTTCGTGGGCCTGATGTAATAGATATTCACCGGCCCACTTACTTGCTGCATATCCAGATGCATAGCGATTGGACAATGTGACTTCCTCTTTCAGTGGAGCTTTTTCATTTAACCCGTTTTTAGAGTCTAAGGTGCTCAAAACTCCTAATGTGGAGATGAAATCAATGCATTTCTTTCTATCTGAAATAGCAAATTTGATAACCTCTGATGTGCCCACTACATTTGGGCCGAAAAGGTGCTGATAGGTTAATCGATGATTGACAAAAGCTGCTGGATGGCAGATTCTATCCACAGTAGAAGCCAATCGCTGATACGTATCTATATCTAATCCAAGCTTAGGCTTTGATATGTCACCTGACAATACTACAAGATGCTTCTCTGCTAAATTTTTAAACTGTTTTTCAAAGGCCGAGTCTTTTCCAATAAACTCCTTTTCTAATCTATGATATGCAGAGCTGTTGTCTTTAGCCCTTATCAAGCATATTAAGGTTCCATCATTTTTAGATAAGGTTTTGAGCCATTCTAAACATAGCATATGCCCTAAAAACCCATTAGCACCAGTTAATAAAACTGTTTTAGGAATATGATTTGATGAGTTGACCAGAGTTGATTTTTCTATTAAATCTTGATTTATAAATCGGTCAATAGACAGGTCTTTAAGTTGGATCTTAGTTACTTGCTTTCCATGTATAGAAGAAAAAGTAGGCTGACTTAAAACACTTTCATTATTAATGTTATCAATAAGAACTGCCCATTCTTTTAGACTACCAGTAGGGGATAAAAGTACATCTGCTGCAATGCTAACTCCAAAATTTTCTTCTATAGACATTGAAAAGAGTGCAGCGCCTAAAGAGTCTCCACCAAGTTCATTAAAAGTGAGGGCTTTTTCTGTTTCTATATCCTCCACTCCTAATTCACTCTCTATAAGTACTACCAGTTTTTCGAATGTACTCAAATTTGATTTTGGGTCTTTTAATACTGACAATTTAGAGATTTGTAAATCATCATGTGTATCATAGATGGTTTCTAGAGCAGCTTGATATTTGCGTTTTAAGGCGGGTCTTAGTCTTTTTCGTACACTCGACAACAGACCATTTATCTGTGAGAAAACCTCATTTTCTAAAATTAAATCCCTCGGGATCTCAAAACTTTTAAGTTCTTCTTTTTGAGCGACCTGATTCAGTTCTTGTTTGATTAAATTTTTTATTTGAGCCTCGGTAGGTGATTTGCCTAGTAATTGTGTAATAACTGATTCCTCAGGGACTACTACTGCTAAAAGATAAGAACGACTAGAATTACCATAGACATAAATCTGTTTTATTACTGCACTTCCTGCCTCATATACAGTGCCTAATGTACCTACTGCGACATATTCTCCTTGTGATAACTTAAGGACATCTTTTCTTCGATCGATAACAATAAGTTCATCTTCAGCGACGAATTCAACAATGTCACCTGTACAAGAGTACCCCTCATCATCAAATAAAGCAGCTGTAGCTACTGGGTCTTTATAATACTCTTTGATCCCAAATTTGGTTTTCACACACAACTCTCCCCTTGGGTTAGGTTTATCAGTAGTGTAATATCCTAACTCAGGGACATCTCTTAACTTGTAATCCAATACAATATCCTTATTGATTTTACCATCTATAGTAAGTCCACCACTACCTGCTTCTGTATTTCCATAACCTTCTATCATCAGGATATTAAAACACTCAACAATGAACTTTTTAACTTTAGGAGCAGTAGGAGCTGAACCAACTACTCCACCAATTAATCGATCCCCTAAATAGGTGTTCTTCATTTCGGCCTGCACCAAATCCTCAATCGATTTCCTATCACCACCATGGTCGCTTTGTCTTCTTGTGACTTCGTTTTGATAATGCTGATAAATCAATTCTAGTATTCGTGGAATAAAAGTCAAATATGTGGGTCTTGCCAATCGAATATCTTCAAATAACGAAGACATATCGGGATTCAAAGTAAAGTATCCAGTCCCTCCTACATTTAATACCCTTATCAAGCTTCCTCTGCCCATCTCATGGTTTAACGGGGCATTGAGTACTGTCACAAGAGGAAGAGGAATACCTCCACCTTTCCAAGAGTTGTTCAGGGCATATCCTGATATTACTGCTCCTTTAGGCTTTCCGGTGCTTCCTGACGAATGTAAGATGAGAGCCATTTTAGCATTGTCATCAGTTTTAGATGGCAAGAACGAGAATGTGAATTTTTTACCAAATTCAACTAATTGTTCAATTGTATACAATTGTGTATTAGTATTCGAATTTGACAATGTTGTTAAGGCCCCTTCTACCTGTAAGCGTTCTTCATCTACTTTTTCATCATAG
>DKPS01000285.1 GCA_002471345.1 Saprospiraceae bacterium UBA7328 | reverse complement strand
CGATTTCTCTATTTTCTTTAGAATCAGAAAGAAAGGTGTCAATTGAAAAATTAGATTCATAATGAATATCAGCCTTTTCATTTTTCCCAGCTATATCAGTATACATTTCATCAAATTTGGGCTCAAATGTTTTACAAAAATGATTTCTAGATGCATTTATAACCTTACCATGTTTCCAGAGTAATTCATCATATGTTTGAATGAGCACATGATCTAATTCATGTATTGATGAAGTATTCTTCAAAAGAGCAAGTTTTTGTTTGAGTGCTCTTTCATAATTAATGAGTGCATTTGTATAATCTTTGCTTAATTGGCAAAGTACTCTATCCATAAATTTACGCCTTACAATACTGCTCCCTTTTATTAATTCTATATCATCTGGAACTATACAAACTATAGGTATAAGACCAAGTAACTCAGTGTTTTTCTTCAATGCATCACCATTGCGCCAGATTTTTTTTCGGCCAGAACTCGGTACACTTACAGCAATTTTAAGTCTTTCTTTTTCATCTGATTCAAGATCAGCTTCAAGTCTAAAATAATCAAATGCGTAATTGAGTGCTTGTTTGTCTGTTATTGAAAAATAACTCTTGCCTAAACATAAGAAATGAATTAAATCCAGCAAGTTCGTTTTGCCAGAACCATTCAGCCCATAAATCACATTGCAATCAGGTGAAAAACTAAGTGATAGAAGTTCGTAATTTTTAAAATGATTGGCTTTAACATGATTTATTATCACAAGTACCTATGTTATTTGTGCTTTACGCTGATTGATATGCAAGAAAGTAATATTTTTGAATCTCAATAACTATAGTATGGCAGAAACAGCTACTAAAGCAAGGAAATCAACGGGAAAAAGTGTGAAAGTAAAATATTCAAAAAGAATGTACTTGGAGTGGTTTGAAGTAATGTACAGAGTACGTCAGTTCGAACAGGCTGCATTAAAGGCTTATTCACAACAGAAAATTAGAGGATTTTGTCATGTCTATATAGGGCAAGAGGCTATTGCTGGGGGATTATATTCCGCATTACGTCCAGAAGATAAAGTCGTAACTGCTTATAGACAGCATGGAGTAGCATTATCAAGAGGCTTAACATCAAGAGAGTGTATGGCCGAACTATTTGGTAAGGAAACTGGATCTGTAAAAGGTAAAGGTGGTTCAATGCATTTCTTTTCCAAAGAAAAAAATTATTTCGGCGGTAATGGAATCGTTGGCGCTCAAATCCCAATAGGGACAGGAATTGCTTTTGCTGAAAGTTATAGAGGGACAGATAATTTGTGTGTTTGTATGTTTGGCGATGGAGCTGCAAGACAAGGTGCACTCTATGAGTCTTTCAATATGGCAATGTCTTGGAGTATTCCTGTGTTATACATCTGCGAGAATAATGGCTATGCAATGGGCACATCGGTTTCTCGGACAAGTAATGTCACCTCTATTCATCAGGTGGGAGATGCTTTTAACATGCCTAATGAAGCTGTAGATGGCATGAATCCTGAAAGTGTTCATGTTGCCTTAGAAAAGGCAATTAAACATATTAGAAGAGGCAAGGGGCCTTATTTTTTAGAGATCAATACCTATAGATACAGAGGACATTCAGTTTCAGATCCAGCAAAGTATAGAACAAAAGAAGAACTTGAGTATTACAAAGGATTAGATCCTATAAATACAATTGAAGATAAAATAGTAAAAGATAAAATCGGAACTCTAAAAGAAGTCGATGCTATAAAAGTGAAAATAAAAGAGGAAATCACTGATGCAGTTCAATTCGCTGAAGATTCTTCTTTCCTTCCAGCATCTGAATTGTATACCGATAATTATGTTCAAAAAGATTATCCATTTATCAAAGACTAGATCTTACAAATATTATTTTTATTTGTAATATTTAAAATTACTGGCTTTATAAGCTAAGTATTCTGTACTTTTGCCCAAATTTTCGAAAAAGCTATGGCTAAATCGCGTAGAAAACAACAAGAAGAAGAGACGCTTATTGACTTGGTAGAAACCAAACAGTCCATGGAGGACTTTATGGAAAAAAACCAAATGTTAATTGTTGGCATAGTTGCCGCGTTACTATTAAGTATTGGTGGATTCATAGCATATAAGATGCTCTATCAAGCACCAAGAGAAAGTTCTGCACAAGAACAAATTTTTCAAGCTGAAATACAGTTTCAAAGAGATTCTTTTGCATTAGCACTAAGCAACCCAGGAGGAGGATATGAAGGTCTTCTAGATATTATTGATAATTACTCAGGTACTCAGACTGCAAATTTGGCTAAGTACTATGCTGGTATATCATACTTGAACTTGGGCAGTTACGCTGATGCTATTAAGTATTTAAGTGATTATAAAGAATCTGGCAATGTAACTCCGTCAATGAAGTATGGAACATTAGCCGATGCTTATGCGGAGTCTGGAGATATGGATAAAGCCCTCTCTAACTATAAGAAAGCTGCTTATACCGGAGACAATAACGTGCTTAATCCTTATTATTTGAAAAAGTTAGGTATGCTCTATAAAAGGAATGGAGATTCTAAAAATGCCAATAAGGCATTCCAAGACATACTAGACAAATACAGCAAATCTTCAGAAGCCACTGATATAGAGAAATTCATTTCATAATCAGATATACTTTCTATATTGGCTCATTCTGATATTATACCCTTTGATTCTAAGGAATATCCTATAACAAAACAAGAAAAACTTCAGTTTGGAATTGTTTTGTCTGAATGGAATGCAAAGATTGTCGAGAGGCTTAAATCACACTGTGTAAGCCGATTTATAGATTTGAACATATCAATAGATCAATTGACATTTCTAAAAGTCCCTGGGTCGTTTGAATTGCCATGGGGAGCTAAACAATTTCTTTCTAAGGGAGGATTTGATGGTATAATTTGTTTTGGGTGCGTAATTCAGGGTGAAACCAAACATGACGATTATATCAATCATAGTATAGCCAAGGCTATAATGACGATGAATCTAACTTCTCAGATACCTATTGTATATGGAGTCTTGACCACTAACACTCTGGTTCAAGCAGAAGAAAGATCAGGAGGGTTAAGAGGGAATAAAGGAGCAGAGTGTGCAGAGGCAATACTTAAAATGATCAGTACTAGCCAACAACTTAAAAATCAAAAAGGTAAAATCGGGTTTTGATTACCGATTAAACGTTAACCTCATTCCTGAAGTATCATTAACAATTGTTTGATTCTTAACTTTCTGAATTCCATTAACAAATACATGATCGATGGCTCCAGTGAATATTTTGCCTTCAAGAGGTGACCAACCACATTTAAAGGCTATGTTTTCTTTTGTTATTATATTCTTTGCCTCAGGATCAACGACTATTATATCTGCATAGAATCCTTCATCTAAATAACCTCTTTTGTCAATATCAAACATATCAGCTGGTGCATGGCACATTTTTCTTACGATCTCTTCCATGCTAATTCTTCCTCTTTGATAGAAATCCATCATAATTAACAGAGAGTGCTGCACCAAAGGCAGACCTGACGGAGAATGAATATAATCTTGTGACTTTTCTTCTAATGTGTGAGGAGCATGATCAGTTGCGATTATATCTAATCGATCATCAAGAAGAGCTTTGAACAGGGCATCTTGATCTTTTTGAGTTTTTACTGCTGGATTACATTTCAACCTATTTCCTAAGACGTCATAGTCCTTGTCGTTAAAATATAAGTGATGAACACAGACTTCTGCAGTGATTCTTTTTTCATTAAGAGGAATATCATTCCTAAAGAGGTCTAACTCTTTCTCTGTACTGATATGCAAAATATGCAATCTTGTATTATGCTCTTTGGCCAGAGAAACAGCAAAAGAACTTGATTTATAACATCCCTCTGTATTTCTTATTAATGGATGATGATGAGCTGTTAACGATTTTCCAAATTTTTTAATAAAAAGGCTGTTATTCCTTACAATGGTCTGTTCATCTTCACAATGTGTGGCAATAAGCATGTGCGCTCTTTTAAATAGAGTGTCAAGAGCATCATTGTCATCTACAAGAAGGTCTCCTGTGCTTGATCCCATAAAAGCCTTAATTCCACATATTTCTCTAGGGTCTGCTCTTAAGATTTCTTCGATGTTATCATTTGTAGCACCTATAAAGAATGAATAGTTGCAGGGTGATGATTCCGACGCTCTGTCATACTTTTTTTCTAGTTCTTCATTCGTTATAGCTGCTGGCTTAGTGTTAGGCATTTCCATAAAACTCGTTACACCACCTAGTAATGCAGCTCTAGATTCTGAACCTATATCTGCTTTATGAATCAATCCTGGTTCTCTAAAATGAACCTGATCATCTATTATCCCAGGTATTATCCACTTACCGCTTACATCAATAATCTCACAATTCTTAGAAGATATTCCGTTACCCATCTCCTGGATCCACTTGTCCTCAATCAGTATATCTTTTACTTCCTTTTTTCCTCTATTTATTACAGTCCCGTTCTTAAGAAGTATTTTTGTCATCAATTGAAAATTTTTGTGAAGGTAGTAAGGATGCTGGATAAAAAAATAGGAATATTAGGAGGAGGACAATTAGGTAAAATGTTATGTATGGCAGGGTCAGGTATGAACTTGGATATATATGTCATGGACAAACAAAAAGATTTTCCAGCTGGTTCAGTTTGTGCTCAATTTGTTGAAGGTGATATAACAGAATACTCAGACGTACTGAATTTTGGGAGGACTGTGGATATTCTTACAATTGAGTTTGAAAAAATAAATGTTGCAGCACTTTTTGATTTGGAAAAAGAAGGTAGAAAAGTTTATCCTTCTCCTGAGATTATTTCAATGATTCAGGATAAAGGAATTCAAAAACAATTCTATAAAGAAAATCAAATACCTACTTCTAATTTTATCTTGTTCAAATCGAAACATGAGATTCTACAATCTCTTAAAAAAGGGCAGTTAAACTTTCCTTTTGTTCAAAAGGCACGAAGAGATGGATATGATGGACAAGGTGTACTTGTATGTCATGATGATAAATATGTGGACCTCCTTTTTGATACTCCTTCAGTTGTCGAAGAACTTGTGAGTATTGAAAAGGAAATTGCTGTAATTGTATGCAGAAACAAAAGTGGACATGTCTCGATTTATGAACCAGTAGAAATGGTTTTCAATCATGAAGCTAACCTTCTAGACTATCAGATTTCTCCGGCCCATATCGAAAAATCCACATGTTTAGAGGCAACCGAAATGGCTTATAATATTGCAAATACACTAGAATTAGTTGGTATTCTAGCAATTGAAATGTTTTTGGATAAAACAGGAAAGCTCATTTTAAATGAATCAGCTCCAAGGCCTCATAATAGCGGCCACCATACTATTGAATCTTGCTATACTTCTCAGTATGAGAATCATCTCAGAGCTATTCTAAATCTTCCATTAGGTAAACCTGATATTCTTGCTCATTCAGTATTAATAAATCTTTTAGGTAGTCCCGGCTATTCAGGAGAAACTGTTATTTCAGGAGAAGATGAGATACTAAGAATAAACGGAAGTAATCTGCACTTATACGGCAAACAAAATACCAAACCATTTAGAAAAATGGGTCATGTAACCCTGATACATGAAAAAGAAAGAATTCCATATGAATCTATTTCAAGAATTAAGAAATCATTTAGTACTTCACCGTTAAACATTTGAAAAGTATGAAGAAACCACTTGTTGGAATAATAATGGGATCAAGTTCTGATCTTCCAATTATGTCAAAAGCAGCAGAAATTCTCGATCAATTTGGAATTCAATATGAAATCACAGTAGTATCCGCACATAGAACTCCAGAAAGAATGGTTTCTTATGCTCAGGATGCAAGATCCAAAGGACTCAAAGTAGTCATTGCTGGAGCTGGAGGAGCTGCTCATTTACCAGGCATGACTGCTTCGCTCACTACCCTTCCGATTATAGGTGTTCCTATTAAATCATCAAATTCCATTGACGGTTGGGACTCAATATTATCAATACTACAAATGCCTAATGGAGTACCTGTTGCGACGGTGGCTCTAAATGCTGCACAGAATGCAGGTCTTTTAGCTGCAGAAATACTAGGTATATCTGATGATAAGATTCAAGATAAACTTGTAAAATATAAGGAAGCTCTTAAAGTGAAAGTGCAAATACAAATAGAAGAATTAGAAGAATAATATTTTCTATTATTCTTCTAATTCTGTTTTTATCTTATCTAGGAATCAAGCTGAATTCTACTCTTCTGTTCAACGTTCTGCCAATAACGGAACCATTATCAGCTACTGGTTGAGATTCTCCATATCCCGCATAGTTCATTCTAGTCTCATCTATACCTGCATTGATTAAGAATTGATAACATGCTTTCGCTCTATTTTCCGATAATATCTGATTAGGAGCTGCACCGCCAACGTTATCTGTATGGCCGCTGATAGACAAGTTGTAATCTGGATATCTATTTAGTATTTCTGCAATCTGTCTCAAGATTCTATAACTCTCAATTTTCAACTCTGCTTTTCCAGATTCAAATTGAATTGATCTCATCGCTATTTCTAAGAATTCTAAATCTCTTTGAGCAATTGGAGCAGCCGTTGTAGTGCTACTAGTTCCAGTAGTGGAGGTAGATCTTGGGCAACCGTCATTATCAATAGTACCTGGAGTATTCGGGCATCTGTCTCGACTATCATCTATGCCATCACCATCTGTATCAGGACAACCACTAAAAGCAGCTAATCCAGGCTTCGTAGGACATAGATCATCTCTATCTAAAATGCCATCACCATCTGTATCTGGTAAATCTGTGCCCGTAGAAGAAGTTGTAGTCGTTCTAGAAGGACAACCATTATTTGCAACTGTTCCGACAGTAGATGGGCATCTATCTTCACTATCTCTTATACCATCACCATCTCTATCTGGACATCCTAGAGTATTTTTAGTTCCTACTACGTTTGGACATCTATCTATGTTGTCTGGAGTACCATCACCATCTGTATCCACTTCTGGGCATCCATTGTTTGCTACGGTTCCAGCGACAGTGGGACATTTATCTAGGTCATTCGGAATACCATCATTATCAGCATCATTCTCTGGACAGCCTTTATTAGTTCTAGTTCCTACTAAGTTAGGACACTCATCATCATTATCACTTACACCATCACCATCTGTATCAGGGCATCCATTCATTGAGGGAAGGCCAGGAATTTCTGGACATTTATCTAAATAGTCTGCAATTCCATCGCCATCCTTATCAGGACATCCTTGCAGTTCTTCTAATCCAGGTACCTGAGGACATAAATCCAATTCATCTATTATACCATCACCATCAGAATCTAACTCACTAGTATCTCTTTTCTTTTTAACCTTTGTTTTTCTTTTACCTAAGTAGTATAGAAATCCTAATCCATGATGTAGGTTGTGTCTATTATCTGATAATGAATACCTGTATTGGGATTCCCAATTCAGAAATGCACGATCTTCTAATCTAAGTTTTAGTCCAATCCCTCCTGACGCCTGAAGGTTATTTGTAACATCTACCTCATGACCCGATTTTTCATATACATAGCCATATCCTAGAGTGGCATATGGAATAAGAGACGATTGTGGTCCTACGAAATTGTACTGGCCTACTATATCAATGCCAACAACGGTCTTATGAAAATTATCCAACTCCACATCATATGAAACAACACCAACCTTCAGAGGAAGACCAATGCCAATTCTATCAGTAAGACTTCGAAGATATCCTACTTCAAATCCATGATGATATTTGTTAACCTGGCCAAGATCACCACCATTTTGAGATTGGTAGTCCATAAGAAGAGCTTTTACAGTAATTCCGTCCCTATAAAAAGTGTTCTCCTTGTCATCCATTTCTTTCATTTCCATATCTTGGACCTCTCCACTATCTTGAGCTGAAACAAATGAAAATGATAAGAATAAAATTACAATAAGTATTACTGATTTAGTATACATATTAATCCAATGATTTAGTCAACAAAGTTAATCTATTTATATAAACAACATTACCAAGGGAATACCCTTAATGTTAAAAATAATGCGGATTATATCTAAAAAATTAATTCTCTTCCAGAATTAATCAATACATAGGTTCTTTATCTATTTTTGAGCCAAATTTTTCAAATGCAAATAAGACTCTCAAATACAGTTAATAATCTAGTTGAATCTGCTACGATCAAAATGGCACAAATGGCAAGAGATTTCAAGTCAAAAGGCCATGATGTCATATCTCTAAGTCTTGGCGAACCGGATTTTGACACCCCAGGTTTTATTATTGATGCGGCTCATGAGGCAATGAAAAGTGGATATACACATTACACTCCTGTGCCGGGACTTGTTGAATTCAGAGAGGCAATAGTTAAAAAGCTCAAGAGAGACAACAATCTCGATTATGATATAAATCAAATAGTTGTATCTAATGGTGCAAAGCAATGTATTTATAATATAGCTCAGGCTTTACTAGATAAAGGAGATGAGGTAGTCATATTTGCTCCTTATTGGGTCTCTTACAGTGCAATTGTAGAACTTACAGGAGCGAAAGTTATAGGCCTTAACTCCGAGGTGCAAGACGATTATAAAGTCACAGCTGATCAATTGAAGAATGCACTCTCAGATAAAACAAAATTTATATTGTTTTCCTCTCCTTGTAATCCTACTGGATCTGTATATACTAAAGAGGAACTAGGGACATTTGCCAAAATACTAGAGGGTTATCCTGATGTTTTGGTTGTCTCTGATGAAATATATGAATATATCGTTTTCGAAGGTGAGCATCAGAGCATAGCTCAATTTGAACAAGTAAAACACAGAACTATAGTTGTAAATGGAATGTCAAAAGGCTTTGCCATGACCGGATGGAGGCTTGGATATATGGCAGCTCCTTTGCCTATTGCAAAGGCATGTGCTAAGATACAAGGGCAGGTTACTTCTGGAGCAACGTCATTTGGACAAAAAGCTGCTGCAATAGCTCTCCTTACAGAATCAAATGAAAAGGCGAAAATGAAAGCCATTTTCAAAAATAGGAGGGACTTGATGTTGGAATTGATGAATGGAATACCTCATATGCTATTGAATATACCCAATGGTGCTTTTTATCTCTTCCCTGATGTTAGTAGCGCATATGGAAAATCGTTAAATGGCAAATCCATAAATAATTCACAGGATTTAGCTGAAGCTCTCCTTTCTGAAGAATTTGTTGCTACCGTTGCCGGAGCATCTTTTGGGAATGATAACTGTATTAGAATATCATATGCTACTTCTGAAAATCAATTGATTGAAGCTGCAAAAAGAATAAGAAGGTTTTTTGAAAAATTAAAATAAGACGTTCAATTTGATATAATGCTAATTCTTAATTTTATTCAGTCTTTTGCCTTCATCAATGGATCTGAATCTATTTAGGATAGTTGAATATTCTTTTGAATCATACATCCCTTTTTGCTCTCTTTGCCTAAGTACTTCATAAAGGGTTACTGCACAGGCAACAGAAATATTTAGACTTTGAGCAAATCCGAATTGAGGGATTATCATGTTATAATCTATATGTTTTTGAAGTTCAGGTGTTATCCCTTCTTTTTCATTTCCAAATATAAATGCAGTACTGGACGTGTAGTCAAAATCGTGTATTGACTTCGATTTTTCACCAAGCACAGTTCCTATTATTCTTTCATATTTCTCAGAAACAGCAGTAATGCAACTTAAAATAGAATTGAATTCATGAATTTTAATCCATTTGTTAATCCCTGTTGAGCTGCTCTTATTGTCAGATAATTTTCTGCCCAATAATCTAGGATCGGTATCAATAATAAAAATTTCATCTATTCCAACTGCATCGCAGCTACGTAGCACTGCTCCAATGTTATGTAGGTCATGAACATTTTCTAAAATAACTGTAAGGTCAGTCTGTCGTCTTGATGCTACTTCTTTAAAGCGATTCAATCTTTTCTCTGAAATATCCAAAGTGAACATTAGTTATCGAATTGTGATAGCCCTGAATCTACTATTATAATACTCTATCAACTTTAAATTTGAATTGACCATAAAATCACCAGGTTTTTGGGCTGAATTTCCTCCCGAAGTCATTCTATTTTTATGATATCGTTGGAAATTAACTCCCATACTTAAAAATGGAAGTGGAATACTTGTTTCTGATGATCCACCTGCTTTGGCATAATCAGATGAATTAGCCAAAAGTATCATTGTATCATATCCATGATAACTATCATCATTTGGAAGATGACCAAACTTTTCAAAATAATTACTAACAAATTTTGATACAGCTTCTTTGCTCTTATCCGTATGTTTAAAATCAACTGTGTTCAGATCCAAACTTCTAAAAAATTCTAAATCTAATCTCTGAGCATTCACTAATGTTGGCATCCCATAAATCTCTATTTCTTCATCATCTATCTCCGCATTAATTTTCCTAATCAAAGAATAAACATATCTGGCATCACGTGAAGAATAGTTTGGAATTATGAGTGCAGAATTGGGATGCTCGTGTAGAAGAGTGTCAAACATCATAAAATCACTATTCTTGATAGAATCAGAAACTATTTTGTATTCACTAAGTGGAGTTGTAATTTTTCCCTTATTTAATGTTTCGTGCATTTTATGAATTGCTCGGACTCTCGTGTCATCATCTTTGCCTTGATCATTGATAATAAAGATATTGGATGGGTCATGTTTATTTAAAGCATCTTTCAGTATTGCCTCAAAGTACTGCTCTATCAACGGTCTCATTTGGTAGTAGTAAAGATTATTTTCAGCAATACTTGATGATGATCTCCAAGGAGAAATCACAGGAATATCATTCTGTTGCCCCCATATGGCGACGGTTTTCAAGTTCTTAGTTTCATATGGTCCTACAATCACATCACTTTGTCTCACGTCCATATTTTGTAATAATCTCTCCACTTTTGATTGATCTCGATCTGTATCAAAAACACTTACAGCCATAGTTTTGTCTAGCTCCTCTAGTTTCTCAAGAGCTAAAAGAACACCTGCATAGAAATGGCCAAACTTCATTTCACTTCTCGTCAACAAAGTAGTCTCTGCACTCACATCAAAAGGAATCAATAGTGACACATTTTGAATTGGCCTTATAAGAGGGTTCATTTCAATTGCTAGCTCATTTGAAATAGGGGGATAGTTTTCTCTATCCAACAAAGTCCAAGACACTGTATCTACTTTATCAGGATCTACTTTAGTAGATACTGTAGATGGTTTTGTTCTAACTGGGTTTAATACTCTAGTTGCAGACTTATTGCTAGCACAAGACATTATTAAAAAAGAAGAAAGTATTAAAAATATGAGAATGGACTTATTCCCATTCAATAGTGGAAGGCGGCTTTGTACTAATGTCATATACTACACGATTTATTCCTTTGACATGATTTATAATATCATTGGATATTTCTGCTAAAAGTTCATAGGGCAGATGGCTCCACTCAGCGGTCATTCCATCTACGGAATTAACACAACGCAAAGCTACTGTGTTTTCATATGTTCTTTCATCTCCCATTACACCAACGGACTTTATTGGCAATAGAATAACACCGGCTTGCCATACTTTATCATACCACCCAGATTCTTTTAGCTTATTTATATAAATATGATCCGCTTCCTGGCATAATCGGACTCTTTCTTTAGATATTGGCCCCAGTATTCTTATAGCCAAACCTGGACCTGGAAAAGGATGTCGACTTACTATTTCATTCTTTACTTCTAAACTCCGACCAACTCGTCTAACTTCATCTTTAAATAGCATTCTAAGAGGTTCTATTAGCTTCAAATCTAATTTTTCTGGTAATCCTCCAACATTATGATGAGATTTAATAGTAACACTCGGTCCATGTACACTTACTGACTCAATTACATCAGGATAGATAGTACCTTGGGCAAGCCATTTGATATCCGATTTTTTCTTGGCTTCTCTTTCGAAAACGTCAATGAATGTTTTTCCAATTATTTTTCTCTTCTTTTCAGGATCACTTACTCCTTCGAGCAAAGTTAAAAATTCAGAGCTTGCATCTATTCCAAATACATTTAGGCCCATTCCATTATAACTTTCCATTACATCTTCAAATTCATTCTTTCGAAGAAGGCCATTGTTTATAAAGTAACATAGTAAATTGTCGCCTATAGCCTTATGGATTAGAGATGCAGCAATAGTACTGTCTACTCCTCCAGACAAACCCAATAATACCTTTTCAGTTCCTACACTCTCTTTTATCCAATTAACAGTTTCGTCAATAAAAGCTTCTGGTGTCCAAGTCGGTTGTGCTCCAGCGATATTAAGTATGAAGTTTGATAATATTTCTTTTCCTTGACTACTATGAGTGACTTCAGGATGAAATTGCAAACCAAAAACTGGAGTTTTACTAGCAATAAATTCAAATGCTGCTATTGGAATAGATTCAGTTTGAGCGATGGTCTTAAAAGAATCAGGAACAGAAATAATTGTGTCAGCATGTGACATCCACACCTGACTTCCTTGTTCAAGGCCCTCTAATAAAGGAGATAATGAATTAACCGAAACCTTTGCCTTGCCATACTCTCTTTTCGTAGATTTCTCAACCCTTCCGCCCAACTCTTTCGCTAAATATTGCGCACCGTAACACACCCCTAACAGAGGCACTTTATTCACATACTGCTCTATATCTATCTGAGGAGCATTTGGATCATTTACAGAGAATGGACTCCCTGTCAAGACTACAGCCTTTATATCTTTAGTGATCTCTATTTTTTTGTTGAAAGGAAATATCTCACAAAAAACATTTAGCTCTCTGATCCTCCTGGCGATAAGTTGGGTGTATTGTGACCCAAAATCCAGAATTACTATTTTATCATTCATTATTGTAATTCAGAAAATGTGAATTCTTTTATGAAGCTATTTTATAGTCTTCTTTTTGATCATCTTATTCTCAGTAAGATCATTCTTAAGTCGATCCAGAATACCGTTTATAAAATCTTTACTCTTTGCTGTGCTATACATTTTGGAAACTTCTAAATACTCATTGAGTGTTACCGTAGTGGGAATAGTCTCAAAATACAAATATTCAGAAAGTGCCATTTTTAATAAGATCATATCAATAATAGCAACTCTCTCGTGATCCCAGTTTTTTAGAGTAGGCTTAATGATTTCTAAAAGAGAATCATTTTCTTCATATGTTTTTTTGAATAACTCAAATCCATACTCTTTAACTGTTTCATCATCAGGATAATACTGATCAAAGAATTTTGATTCTGCAGCGGGCAATTGTTTAAGAGTCTTTTTAACACTTCCAACAACTACCGATTTATCATCAATCCATTGTGGATAACCATCTTCAAGCAGTTCATTAAAGAGCTCACTCTTTCTACAATGTCGATACAGGTCTAATAGAATACTGAGATCATCCTCTTTAGAATTTTCACTTTCTATGTACTTTTTGTATTCCTCATTTTTCGAAAAGGAATTATAGATTTTCTTGTAATAGTCTGTATTCTTAAGACTTTCGAAATTTCTCTTTTTAAATTCCTTACTAAGCTCACTATTCTCCGAGAGTGAATTCATCAGTGGATTGGTATCTATCTTAGCCGTGAATTTTTTGTCATATGCCGAAGGAAGGTGTTTAGTCTTTCTATTTTCGGCATCTTGATAGGCACACTTAGTAACTTCCATTAGAAGATACAGGTTGTACATATACAAGTCATAAGTAGTTTCAATACTAATCCAAAAGCGTTTCGCAGCTTCGTCAAATTTCAAGTCTTCATCTCTGCTAAGAGAGAATAAAAACTGCATCGCTTTAATTCTTACACTTCGTCTACTGAGCATGTACTATCATGTCATCTTTTTAACAGTCGCGAAGATAGATAATAATGATAAACAAATGCAAAAATTATTTTATATGTAAATTTTTAACTTCTTCAAAGGAGGGCAGTTTTTTATAATGCCATTTATCCAATATTTTACCGTCCTCCCATAACACAATTCCTGGATTAGATCTGACAATAGTTTTTAGTAATATATCATCAGCTACATAGTAATCTATCCCAAGTTCAAGGTCAGATTCAAAATCTAGTATTTTAGCCTTATCAGCGCCTCCTATCACAGCCACAGTCTTTATCCCATTTCTTCTTGCATCTGAAACAAATGGTTTGATAACTTCTTCAAATCTTTTAGCATAGTAATCTTTCCAAATGTAGTTCGTGAAACTCACAGTGTTTTTATCAATTCTCTCTACATTCTTTTCAATAACATATCCTTCTTGATAAGCATCATTGTAAATAGTGTCCATAACAAACACTGTATCTTCAACCACTTTAGTAGCTTGGTTTCCAGACCCATATGTTTTATGACAAACTATCATAATGTAAGGTCCTTTTTCTAAAAGTAACTGATCTGTTGCCGGATGACCATAAATATCTGAAATATCAAAATCACTTATTTTCGTAAGAGGAATTGCCGGTTCACCAAGTACCTGATCTGTAACTTTCCAGGTATCGGATGGATAATTTGCCAAGTTGGCTAAATAATCGTTGTATGGCACTTGGATCACCTCTCCTGAGTTTTTGTTTTCTAAAACAAATCCTAATACCTGAACATTGGCTTGAGCATCAGTTTCAGCTTGCTTTTGAGATGCTATATCAGCACCTTTTTTGAAAGGTCGAAAATCTAACTTAGGAATATCCGAAACATAATTACTCATGCAATAAATCACCAATCCAATTAATGAGACCGTTAATACACTTCCTCTTACTTTCGATGAGAAGCAAGTATGAAAATCTTGATATCTAAAAAGAAAAAAGAAAGCAGGAAATAAAAGTATTACATCTTTAAAAAATGAAACTTTGGGTGCTAATTTGATAAAATCTCCAAAGCATCCACAATCCGTAACCCTCATGTTATTCACATTATAATCTGACCACGAACCAAAATCAAAGAAATTACCTCCATTAGGTACATATCCAGTCAAATATGTAAATCCTGTGAGAAATGTAAAAAAAGCAACCAGTAGTAGGAAGGCCCAAGATGTTAACTTTGGTCTAGATCCAATAATTAGCATTATACCGAGTATTATTTCAAATATGATCATCAGCACAGCAAACTGAACAGCCATAGATGAAAGAAAAGGAAACAATGGAGTAAGAAATGAAAACCATGTGGCTTCAAAAGTAGCTTCGAATTCAGCAAAATATTGCTCCATCTTGTAAGCTGTACCCAAAGGGTCAACGGCCTTAACCCAACCAGAGAAAATGAAAAAAGCACCAACATAATTCTGCAGAAAAGTCATAAGCCAACTTTTATGCGTCTTAAAAGCAAAGACGGTGATCAATGTTAAAATTATCGCGGCAATCCCCACATATATGAGTATAACTGTAAGCGTCATATTATTTTTTTTTGCAAATGTAAAACTTGTTTTAAATAATAATGTAAATGACAAGTTAATACGCATATTAGCCACTATATGGACTTAATTATTGACGAATTCAAGACTATAGAAGCAAATTCTGAAGGACTTTATAAAGAAAAAGGGAGCAAATTCTTGTCATACCTGTACCATGTGCAAAATGAAGAAGAGGTGACAGAGAAGATATTAAATCTTAAAAGCATTCATCCTAAATCAAGACATATATGCTATGCATATCATCTTGGGGTCGATGGCACAAAGTTTAGAATGAATGATGATGGAGAACCTTCAGGCACAGCTGGCAGACCAATATACAATGAATTAAAAAGTTTTGAACTTACAGATTCTTTACTCGCAGTCGTAAGGTATTTTGGAGGAACTAAATTAGGGGCTTCAGGACTAATTAGAGCATATAAAGAAAGTAGTAGAGATGTGATTAACAATTCAAAAATAGTAATAGAATATGTTTATCAATATGCCAAAATTCATTTTAGTCATGATCAGATGGGAAAAGTGTACAATAGCTTAAAAACTACCAATATTGAAATCAAGGATCAGCATATGGGAATGGAAAATTGGATAAAAGTAGAAATAAGATTGTCGGAATTTGAAGATAAATTAGTTCATTTCCAATCTCATTTTCATGGTATAAGTAAAGATTATGTCACCCATGAATCATTTAAGTCAGACATCAAAATAGAAGAATGTGTAAAAAAATAGGAATAACAGGAGGAATAGGAGTAGGGAAATCTTTTTGTGCCAGAATATTTGAAAGTTTTAATATTCCAATATATGATGCTGATACCAGAGCCAAATGGTTAATGATTCATGATAGCGATGTAAAGGCTCAAATCATTAAAGAATTTGGATCAGAAAGCTATGATGAAAATGGAAATTTGAATCGAAAGCATATTGGTAACATAATTTTCAAAAACCCAGATAAGACCAAGAGAATCAATCAAATAGTCCATCCTGCCGTTGGAATGGATTTAATAAAATGGTTTAATCATGTTGAAACTCCTTATGGTCTTTACGAAGCAGCATTGATGTTTGAATCCGGCTCAGTCTCTTTTCTTGATTTTGTCATCGTTGTAGATGCTCCTCTCGAACTAAGAATACAAAGGATTATAGATAGAGACAATATTTCTGAAGAAGATGTGATGGATAGAATCAATAAACAAATGCCTCAAGAAGAAAAAGTGTTAAAAGCTGACTTTGTGATACTCAATGATGGCCATACATCATTGATCAAACAGGTTTGGGACATTCACAATGTTATTTTAGAATCAATAAATTAGTCAGACTTTACTGCTTCAGGGTACTTGATTCGAACATGGTTAATACTTTTTAATAAGTCTTTAAATATATTTTTGCAGACTACCATCTCCCTATAATTCAACTTAGATTCTGAGAGTTGACCCTGTTTTATTTTATCTAAAGTTATCGTATCCACAAGATCGTCAATCTCCTGAGCTGTTGGAAGGTTTAAACTTTTAGATGTGGCTTCTATTGAATCTGCTAAAAGCAATATGGTTTCTTCTTTAGTCACAGGTTTGGGGCCTGGGTAAGTAAAAGCAGCATCGTCTATAAGTTCATCTGGATGCTCTTCTTGTTGCTTTCTGTAGAAAAATTCAACCTTTGTAGTTCCATGATGAGTCCTTATCATAGATATAATTTCTTTGGGGAGGCCATAAGTTTTGGCTAATTTTTCACCTTCTGAAACATGTGCAATAATTTTCTTTGCACTTTCTATATAGCTCAATTGTTCATGTGGATTCCTTCCGTAACCTACATTTTCTATAAAAATCATAGGGTCAGATAACTTCCCAATATCATGGTATAGAGCAGCGACCTTTATTAGAAGACTATTAGCTCCAATCTTTTCAGCAGCTGCCTGTGAAAGATTAGAAACCTGAAGAGAGTGTTGAAATGTACCAGGTGCACTGATTGATAAATCTTTTAGCAGTGGTTTATTCAGATCTGCTAGTTCCATTAGAGTTATGTTACTAGTAAAACCAAATATTTTAGAAAACAATGGGATTATTGGATATGCCAACAAAATCAAAACTCCATTTACACCCAACCATTTTAAAACTGAAATCTCGATTCCTTGACCAATTGCATTTGAAGCAGCCATATTCAGTCCCCAAAATCCCAGGACATAACTGGAAAGAATAATTAGAATGGAAACAAAAAATCTATCCCAATACCTTGTCTCTTCTATTAGTAACACCGTCACAATCCCAGCAAGTATCTGTAGAAAAGTGAATTCATAATCTAGTGCTGACAAAAAACTCGCAATTAGAACAATTACTATGTGCACGAATAGTGCTAATCTTTCTTCATAATAGGTCTTTATCACAATAGGGGCAATACAAAAAGGAATCATGTAGGCACTCAGGTTTGGAGTTTTCTCAATTTGATACACTAGAAAAGTGAACACGACTATCCACAAAAGAATAAATGAAAGCTCCTTTGGTGTCTGTAAAATCAATGGAAAATGAAAATGCAAATAAAGCATCAAGGCTCCTAGAATCAGGAAAGTCAATATGATGTGTCCTGTAAATGATCCAAAACCTTCAGTAAATGTTACTTCTTTTTTCGCAAAAGCATCTTCTAATGATTGTAGTTTTTGATATACAGGAGTGGATATTAGATTTCCTTTAGAGACGATGAGTTCCCCATCTCTTATAGATTCATCGGATAGAATGGCAAGGCTTTCTGCTTTTTGAAGTTCACTTTTACTTTTATCTAGATCAATCTCCGCCTCAATAGTGATGATTTTTCCTAGCTCCTCATGATAGCTACTTGGTATTTCACCGATTATAAAAGTATAGTAATCATTGATATCAAAGTATTGGTCTTTGGATAATTTTATACTTCCTTGTGCTTCAAGAAGGAAAAACTCAGTCTTATTAAGATCTCCAAAAGAAAGTTGATCTTTAGTAATTAAAATTTTTTGTTGGTTTTCTTTGAGAAACCTCAAAAGTTTTTGATAAGAAGAATTAACCAATTCTGATTTTATCTCAATCACATAATTAGTGACAATATCATGAATTTTACCAAAAGAGGATGTTTTTTTAAAATGAGGAACAAATTCACTTCGAACTTCTTTTTTCAATCTATTCACCTCATCAATATTCTTTAATAGAGGGAATTCGAATGGGGCAAGCAGATCATCGTATTTCCATACTTCACCTTCATTATATTCTAGATGAAATCGACCTGTAGATGGAAAAAGAAAAGCTATAAAGATGATAACTGCCAATACCAAGAGCATGGAGATAATATTCTCCTTCTTGGAAAAAATGGCTTTAAAATCAATCTTCATAATATTTTACAATTATAGGAACAATCCACAACTGTAGAAGTTAAATCAAAAACCTTGACAAAAATGGAAAGAAATAGAATTTGAGTGGTTTCTAATTCTTATTAGGGCTAAATACTATGAATGTTGTAATGGTGATCAGGATCTAAAGCCCTCACAACATTTTCATTTATTTTATCTGATTCTACTAATCCATCCTTAAGCCTAATTATACGAGATGAATGAGCAGCAATGTCTGGCTCATGAGTTACCACTACAATTGTATGGCCCATATCATGAAGTTTCTCCAAAATCGCCATTATCTCAATTGAAGTTTTAGTATCTAAGTTTCCGGTAGGCTCATCTGCTAATAGCAGTGCTGGATTGTTCACAAGACCTCTTGCAATAGCAACCCTTTGCCTCTGGCCACCTGATAGTTCATTCGGTTTATGGTCCATTCTGTCAGCAAGTCCTACTTTTTCTAAGGCAATTTCTGCCATATCCTCTCTTTTTCTCCTTGACATACCAGAATAAATTAAAGGCAATGAAACATTATCCAAAGAGCTTAACCTTGGTAGAAGGTTAAATGTTTGAAATATGAATCCAATTTCCTTATTTCTTATTTCGGCCAATTCATTATCATCTAGTAATGAAACATCTTCTCCATTAAGAAAGTACTTGCCTATTGTAGGTGTATCAAGGCAACCCAATAGATTCATCAAGGTTGACTTTCCTGAACCTGAGGAGCCCATTAGAGCTACATATTCACTTTTCTTTATAGTAATGTCTATGCCTCTCAAAGCATGCACCTGAATCTCGCCCATGTCATAGGTTTTCGTCAGGTTTTCAGTGAATATTACGCTATCGTTCATTTTAAGTATTTACTTTTTCAAAAACTTAGGAACCACAAAAAATGGTTTTTTACTTTCTTCTGCATTCTGAAGAGCTTTGTGATTATCTAGCTCCTCACCTACTACATCATCTCTTATAGCTGAAGAATGCTCATCCAGAACATATCTCAACGGCTCTACATCATTTGTATCAACTTCATTAAGTTTATCAAACATGCCTAGCATTTTGTTTAGATCTTCTTTCACTTTCACCTTTTCCTCTTCTCGAAGTTCTAAACGAGAAAGCTTTTCAAGTTTTGAAATTAAAGCATCGTCTATTACCATTTAATTCTTTTAGATATGAACGATAAAATTATCGGCGAATATACTCATTGAAAGGATTTAAAGCGATCTAGACCACTTACATCTCCTATAATAATTCTGATTTGAATGCATAGATAATTGTCCTATCAGCACATTTTCATATTATTGTGGAATGAGCCAAAAGTCTGGGATTAAACATGTAGCCATAACTGGTAACATTGGTACAGGAAAGACTACGTTATCTACCTTAGTTTCAGAGCACTATGGGTGGGATGTCATGTACGAGGATACAGGTGAAAACCCTTACCTGAATGACTTTTATCATGATATGAGAAGGTGGTCATTTAACTTGCAGATATACTTTCTTAATAGCAGGTACACGCAACTACTCGAAATCCATAACGGTGACAAAACAGTAGTACAGGATAGAACGATTTATGAAGATGCTTACATTTTTGCTCCAAATCTATATGAGATGAGTCTTATGGATGAAAGGGATTTCAACAATTATATATCTCTGTTCAAGACAATGTCAACACAAGTTGCCCCACCTGATCTTCTAATTTATCTTAAGGCGAATATTTCTACCCTAGTTTCACATATCCAAAATAGAGGCCGAGAATATGAAGGAAGTATGAGCTTAGACTATCTTAAAAAATTGAATGAGAGATATGAAAACTGGATCAATAATTACAAAGAGGGCCCAAAACTGATCATTACGGTTGATGATTTAGATTTCAAAAAGAATAGAGAAGATTTATCTAAAATTATAGAGCAAATTGATGCTAACCTCCATGGACTTTTCAATTCATAACAAGTATTATTATGTCATATATTGAGGTGAAGCGAAATACAGATAGTGCAGAAGCCTCATTGATAGCAGTAAGCAAGACCAAGCCAAACTCATCTATTATAGAATTGTATGAAAAAGGGCATAGAAGTTTTGGGGAAAATAGAGTTCAAGAGTTAGTTCAAAAACAAAAGGAATTACCAAAAGACATTCAATGGCATCTCATTGGTTCTTTACAATCTAATAAGGTAAAACATATTGCATCTTTTGTACACCTCATTCATTCAGTGGATAGTCTAAAACTAGCTCATGTTATTATCAAAGAAGCAGAAAAGGCAAATCGGTGTATTGACATCTTAATACAAGTAAAAATAGCTTTAGAAGTTACTAAGCAAGGTATTAATGCACAAAATGCCGAAGATTTTGTGAACAATTTGAAAGATTTAAATTCACCTTTTATCCGAATAAGAGGATTAATGGCAATGGCATCTTTTACAAGTAATATGGAGATAGTAAGGAAAGAATTTGAAACAGCTAAATCTCTTTTTGATTCAATTCAATCGTCTTTCTGCGAGAATGATACAGTTTTTGACACTCTTTCTATGGGGATGTCTGGAGATTATTTACTGGCTCTGGAATGTGGCAGTAATATGGTCAGAATTGGAAGTTTGATTTTTGGATCTAGGTAAAACTAAATTTTAATGAATTTTTTAATTCCAATACCGTTAGTTGTATTCACTCTAATAATGTAAATTCCTGATTCTAATCTTTTGACATCTATCGTATTCCCTAAACCAACATGCCTTAACTTTCCTGAAGTATCAAATATTTGAACTTTATCTGTATTAGTAATACCTAATATGCTTATTTCATCAACAGCGGGATTGGGATTGAGACTAATTTGTGATACATTAATTTCTTCTAGGGAAGAACTGGTTTGATCATTAATTATATCAGTTTCATATACTGAAATACCTCCTCTAACATTTCCAACAACTAATTCCAAAAACTGATCCCCATCTATATCCCAGATTGCTGGAGCAGATTCCTCACCAATATCTAGACCAGATACATTTGAAGAAAATATCTCTTCATATACACCTCTTATATCTTCTTTATCAATAACGAATTGTCTAATTTCTCCTCCTTCACTTCCGGAGAGTAAAATAAAGTCATTTTGATTTTCCCAAATACAAAGAGCACTATTATTATTTATAAAGTTGTCTTTTTTTAGGTTTATTCCCCCTAGCGCCGCAGAATTAGGTTCTCGATTGACATTTGCTTCAAATACTGCTTTTCCTTCTGTACCTATATTTTCAAAATAATTAAGGCTTGCTATTGGAAATTCCTCTGTTGAGTTAAAGTTTCGTTCACCAATGATCAAATCTCCCAACCCATCTTGATTCAGATCAAAAATAAATGGTCTTAAGAACCCACTTACTTGTATATCCTGATAAGTGTAAATCGGCTGACTGAATTCGTATGGAAGACCTGGTCCCGCAATATTTTCTGAAAAGTACATTCTTCCTCTATCGTCACCTACGACCAAATCAAAATCACCATCACCATCTATATCTCCAAAATTAGGGGCAAAAAAAGATGAGGTTTCCTTAAAACTGTTAAAATTCAGATAATCAGTATCTACTAGAGTGAAAGCAGGAAATTCTTCAGTCCCTGTATTTTGGTAAAGAAATAGACTTGGTTCTTTCTCAGCAGTATTAATAAATAAACCTGCCGTACCAATTACTATATCCATTAGTCCATCTCCATTAAAATCTGCAAAAGAAGGCATTGAATTTTCTCCAAGGTCAATGGTATTCTCAGATAGAAAACTCTTGGTAACTAGCTGAGCAACCAACCCGTCTGAGGCAGTGTTTTCATAATACCAAAAGTTTTCTTTTGTCTGTGATGTTCGAGGATCATTAGAGGTAACTAGAAGCTCTTGAACTCCATCGTTATCAATATCAATATATTTTGGTGTTAGGAACAATTCAAAATCGACAGGATCTGATGCTGGATATCCAAGGAATGAAGAACTCATCCAAGGCACCCCTTCTCTTCCATTTGTAAGAAGATTTAATCCCGCATAAGATGCATCACCTATCAAAAGGTCTAATAATCCATCTCCATTATGATCTAGTAGTTCTAATGTAGAACCTGCATGTCTCACTTGAGGTTGAGGTGAACTCCATAGACTATTACCACATCCATTCCCGTCTATGCTTAAGATGACGTCCTGACTTAACCCACTCTCTACGAATCTCCCATAACAGCCATCATCCTCAATAAATTTTAGTTCTGACAATTCTAGTGATTCTTCCACAGCCAAATTCTTATAAAAATTAACTTTCGAAGCACCAGGATCAAAAGATAATATATCTATATCACCATCACCATCTATATCTCTCACTACAGGTATGTCTATTACACCTACGTACACCTGTGTAGATCCATTGGAGATAGGGTAATACAAGATATCTTCTTGTTGATCTGGAAATCTAATTTTGTCAAATGCGTAGAACCCATTCACTATTTTTCCCTTCCAAACTTGTACTCCAGGTATACCCGTAGAATCTGGAAATGAAAAAATGTCTTTAATACCATCCTTATCATAATCCACCATGGTCATCCAAATTCTCAAATTAGGGAAATTCTTAACCCATTTTTGATCATGTGTGTAATCCGTGCTCTGTAAAGATGGAGCGATATAACAAGTGTAAGAATTACCAGCTCTGTCAAAAAGCAATAGATCCTCTATTCCATCTTGATTTAAATCAACTTTATTCAATTGTGGGGCTCTTAGTCCTCCTGTAAATGGGTTTTTATATATTTTGGAATTGTTATGTTTAAATATTATGTCAGAAAGCGGATACTCCTGTGCATTTTTATTTTCTAAAAAGAAAACAAAAAGTACAAAGCAAAAAGTATAAATGGGGTTTAGGTATTGGGAAAATATCTTCATACAATGATGCGCTTCATGTGTTATTACTAGATTTAACGCTACGAAAACTTAATGGGTATGATCTAGAAAGATAAATTAGCTTAAAACAATATATAGACATTCTAATCAGTTCATGATTATTACGTATAAACTAATGTTAAAGTCGTGGTTAAAATAGGTAGATTACCTGATATTACGCGTCTTAATTTAAATTATTAGCTATGGAAAACTCACTGAATAAAGTTCGTGTAAATAAAGCAAGGAGGACTTCCATAATAGTTCATATGCTTCTAGTGTTAGCTTCTTGGATAGTAACTTTAGATAATGATCCAGACAAAACCATTGATACTCAATATGCTGTAACTGTAAGTTTTCAAGAAATAGAATTCAAGAATTCAAAGAGTTCAAATAGTACAAAATCCTCTGCAAGTGAAGGCAAGCAAAGACCAAAAGAGCAAGAAGTAAAAAAAATCGAAAAGCCTACACAGGTAAAAGTAGAGGTTCCAAAACCTCAAACTAAACCTACACCTAAACCTACTGAAACTCCAAAACCAGAGCCCACAGATCCTGTTTTTAGTGAAACTACAACTGAAGAAAGTGAAATACAAGCCATAGAAGAGGAGATCATTGTCGATGAGCCTGAACCTGAATATATTCCTGAATCTATTCCAGATCCAGAGCCTGCTGAAGAAGAAGTGATTATCAGCAATCCAAATTTTCCAAGTATAGAAGACGTTTTAGATGAAATAGATATAGCTGATGACCCTTCAGAAACTACAGCTGAAGACATACCTGCAGAAGATCCAGGAACATCTTCTTCTGAATCTACTACTAACGGAAGTGGAGATGGCGATCCATCACTCAAAGACGGTGAAGAAGGAGGTACTGGAAAGGGAGATGAAGGCAGTGGCAAAGGCAATGATGAAGGAGGAAATGATAATGATAGTGGGATAGGTTCTGGAGATAGTGAGAGTGGTGACTTTGACGCTTCAGGAGATGGGATATTCGGTAGAAAAGTTCTTTATAGAGATCCAAGTATGATTGCACATGTGAGTGGAAAATCTGGAAAAATTGTTTTCAAGGTTTGTATTAGTCGAGCAGGTAAAGTAGCAGTGGTGCAAATTGATGAAGTAAAAACAACAGTAAGGGATATGTCCACTCTCAGAAAAGCTTTGGATGCTATGAGTAATTACAAATATGAACCTGACCTGACAGCTCCACGAGAACAATGTGGAACCTTTACAGTATCGATTGATAATTATCAAGGAATACGTTAAGGTCTAACTTATAAAAGAAAAAGGAAAAACTGATTTAGATCAAATGTTCCTTTTTTTGTTTCAGTAAGATTTAAATCTATACACTAAGTATACCAGAAAATCGATCCTTATTAGCTACTACCAAAACCAAACCCAGAACTAACCCTACAAGTGCTCCCCGATTCCTGAGATGGCATGAAAAGCATGAAATAGCACTGCATTAAACATAATTGCAACTAAAACAGTCAGTGCCAAAGGAACATACTTATTCAGTAGAAGAGCTAATCCTCCAAGAATCTCTAAAACTCCAATAATCTTTAAAAAGCAAGAAGTGAAATAAATTCTCATCAATTCGCCCCCATCTCATGGAATATGTGGAAATTCCATAAAGCCAGCAAATTTGTTAATGCCAAAAATGATCATGAATAGGCCAAATAGGATCCTGATAGCCATTGTTACTTTTGGATTCATATCGTCTATATTTTGAAATTTATAATATCTAAATGTATAAAATTCAAAGAGATGTAAATTCTATAATAAGATTACAACAAGCCGAATGTTTTCACACAGACAAATAATCCTCAATTCCAACGAAAGCAAATAATCTACTTTATCGAGGCTTCTTAGAGTTTTTAACGTTGTTTTTTCTATTGGTTGGTTTAGATTGGCTTTTAGGATTGTATTCTAGCCCTTCATATAAATTCGGATTATACAACCATTTATCGGGTCCATTTTGAACATAGGCTTCAAATGAGCCATCAGGAACTTGAATCATGCCTTCTTTTGAGGTCTTACCTGGTACAGAAATGATATGATCAAATACTATAACTTTTTCAATAGTATTTAAGTTTATATTCATTGAAGCAGAAGCTACGGATGAATATGTCATAATTACACGTTTCTTACCCCTACCATTAGGAACATTTGCTGATTCATAAAAAAGAGATTTTCCGAAACTTGGTTCTCCATCTTTAACATCTAATACTTCACAAATCTTTTGTGAGATACCATTTGGTTTTTGCCTATACGATGCTAAAAGATAATAATTGTCAAATGGTATAATCTGGTGAATTATCGCAGCATAGCCATTTGAAGCACTATAGGTCTCTCTAAGTTCTAATGTCTGATTATCATCGGATATTTTTATAACCTTCCCTGTTTCGCTCTGAAAATAAGTGAAATATTGAAACTGTTTTTCATCTAATTCTAACTGCCACGATATAAATCTGAATTCTCTAGAAGGTGCATATCTCACGAAAATCCAAGGTAACGATTCTAGAGAATTTTTAAATGATTCTTTCAAACTAAGTGTTTGGTCTAATTCTTCTATAAACTTTTCATTGGCGTGAATTCTATTTTCTAAAGAAGACGCATTAGTCAGGACATCAGCATAAAATGTTAAACTTTCTGAAGATGAAAGTTGACTATATACATCAGAGTTTGAAATAAAAAGTATAGTAATTAGAGTAAGAAGATGAAAATGTTGAGACATAATTCAAAGGATATAGATGCACATAACTAACGATTGCATTAAATCGTTTTAGTATATCTCTGTATTGTAATTAAAATAAAAGAGGTAAATACACCGAAGAACTATCCCACGCCACAACAATCTATCATTTTAGAATAGTTAGGTCTATCAGAAATCCTTTTATGAATATAACTATCCACAATTTCTCCAGAATTAATAGTAAAAACACCTGGCATCTGAAATCCATCTCCTATTCTTTTGGCTTTTGGCCAATTGCCTCTTACTAGAGCAGATTCTGAACTTTTTAACATAACCTGAAAACTGAACAGCTCTCTTGTAGTTGCTTTTACCAGTCCAAATTTCTCATATAGGTTGCAATCTGGATCAGAAATATGATAATCAACGTCTAATTCTAACTCATCGAAGTATTCTTCAGCAACATTGAGCTCTGCCATGTGTACAAACACAATTTTCACATGAGACAAGTCCATTTTGGACTTCAGATTACTAAGATCCTTTAAAGCCTCCTGACAAAAGATGCACCCAAGATGTCGTAAAAATATAAGTAGAACAGGAGACTGGTTTGACAAGCCATACAGGTTTTCTTCTGTATTTGTCACTGCACATTTTAATATTTCAGGTGTCACCATAGAAATTCTTTTTTCTCAGGAAGCTTAAAGTTAAATATTAAAGCCCCATTCCATCAAAAGTGTTCATAACTTTTCTCACATGTTCTGCAGATGTATTCAAAAGGGTCTTTTCATCTTCATTAAGATCGATTTCTATTACTTTTCCTATACCATTCTTATTAAGTTGAACAGGCACTCCCAAATAAACATCATCCATACCGTACTCTCCATCTAGTTTTACACAACATGGGAAAATTCTATTATCATTTTTAACAATAGACTCAACCATTTGAGCAGCTGCCGCTCCAGGTGCATACCAAGCCGATGTCCCCATTAGGCCAACAAGTTCTCCTCCTCCTTTTTTCGTTCTTTCTACTATAGTATCCAATTTTGCAGCATCAATTAATTCTAATACTGGAATTCCTGCTACCGTTGTATATCTCGGCAAAGGCACCATGGTATCTCCATGACCTCCCATTAATACAGCTTGAATGTCTTTAGGAGAAACATTTAACTCTGTGGCCAAAAATGCTCTATATCTAGCAGTATCCAAGATTCCCGCCATTCCAAATACCTTGTCTCTAGATCTTCCTGACCCTACATGAGCAGCATAAGTCATTACATCCAATGGATTAGAAACAATTATTATAACTGGATCATCAGATTCTGCTAAAATGGATTTAGTCACTGAAGTAACGATCTTAGCATTAGTAGAAATCAGATCATCTCTACTCATTCCAGGTTTTCTAGGTATCCCAGCAGTAATGACTACGACATCTGATCCAGCAGTATCTTTGTAGTCATCTGTTCCTTTAAGAGATGTACTATAATAATCTATTGGTGCTTGCTGCCAAGAGTCTAAAGCTTTTCCTCTTGCAAAATCACCTCTAAGGTCAAGTAAAACAACTTCATTTACAATATCTTTATGGGCTAGCACATTCGCTACTGTAGCTCCTACATTACCAGCTCCTACAACAGTTACTTTCATTTTTTCCTTTTCTATTTTTTTAATAATTTGACACGAAAATAAGAGAAGAACATCATTAAAATTATTCTATAGTAGAAATTGTTTTGATTAAGTGATTTAAAACTACTTTTGCACCACATTTGAATAAATAAAGCATTAAAAAAGCATTATGAATTTACACGAGTATCAAGGAAAAGAAATTCTGGCCTCACATGGCGTAAAGATCCAGAGAGGATATATTGCAGAAACCGCTGCTGAAGCATTAACAGTATTCAAGAAATTACAAGAAGAAACTGGAACTGACATCGCAGTCATTAAAGCTCAAATTCATGCAGGTGGACGTGGAAAAGGAGGTGGAGTAAAACTTGCAAAAAATGTTGAAGAAGTAGAAAAGATCAGTGGTGAGATTCTAGGTATGATGTTGAAAACTCCACAAACGCCTGGAGGCTTGACAGGTCCTGGTAAATTGGTAAGTAAAGTTTTAATTGCCGAGGATTCCTATGCTCCCGACTTTGATAAATGCCAAGAGTTTTATGTCTCTATAATGTTAGATAGAGAAAAGAAATGCAATGTCATAATATATAGTACAGAAGGTGGTATGAATATAGAAGAAGTAGCTGAAACTACTCCCCATCTAGTGTACAAGGAATGGATAGATGCAGAACTTGGAATTCAAGGTTTCCAATTGAGAAAAATTGCCTTTAACCTAGGATTGAGTGGAGCTGCGTTTAAGGATATGACAAAATTCATTGCTAAGCTTTATACTGCTTTCCTTAAATCTGACTCTAGTTTGATAGAGATTAATCCTTGTCTTGTAGATTGTAATGATCAGATTGTGGCGGTTGATACTAAATTCAGTTTGGACGAAAATGCTTTATTCAGACATCCTGATTATGAGGCGATGAGAGATAAGTCTGAGGAGGACCCTACAGACGTAGAAGCGAAAGATTATGGACTAAATTTCGTGAAGCTCGATGGTAATGTGGGTTGTATGGTTAATGGTGCGGGGTTGGCTATGGCAACTATGGACATAATAAAATTATCCGGAGGTTCTCCAGCTAATTTTCTAGATGTAGGCGGTACTGCTGACGCTGAAAGAGTAGAAAATGCTTTCAAAATCATACTTAAGGATCCAAATGTAAAAGCAATACTTATCAATATTTTTGGCGGAATAGTAAGATGCGATAGAGTGGCAAATGGCGTTGTAGATGCCTATAAAAACATGGGTAACATCAATGTTCCAATAATAGTCCGATTACAAGGAACAAATGCAGAACTAGCAAAAGAAATAATTGATAAAAGCGGTTTGGAAGTAAAATCGGCTATTCTTCTGCAAGAAGCTGCAGACTTAGTAAAAGATGTAGTCGGAAGAAGCTAAAGCTTATAAGAGTACTATCCTATGATAGGATCAGAAATTATAGCTTTTCATGGTTCTTATAGTATTTATTCAAATGTCGATTCTATCAAAATTGAAGAATTGGAGACGTACAGAATAATCCAATCATTTCAAATCATTTGCTTGAACTTTATAATAATGTACAAGTAGTCATGGAAGCGCATTCTCTTTTTGAACTCAATGAATATGTTCGCAGGGTAATTGCTCTAAACTTTAGAGAACCCATATGGATCAAAGCTGAGGCCAATCAGATCAATAAAAGTAGAAATAACTTTTACTTTAATCTTGTTGAAAAAGAAAAAGGCAAAGACAATATCATAGCCGAAGCTAAAGGAGTGCTTTGGGCTCGTAATTATTTCTTTTTAAAAAAGAAATTGGGAGAAGTATTGGATCAGATTTTGGTTGATGGCACCGAAGTGTTAATAAAGGTCAAAGTAGATTTCAATGAAAGATATGGGTTCAAATTACAAATCGAGGATATTGACCCTGCATATACCTTTGGCCAAACTGAATTAAGAAGACAAGAGGTAATTGAGCAGATTAGGAAGGAAGGTCTTCATGAAATGAATGAACAGTTTTCTCTACCTAGGGTATTGCAAAGTATAGCTGTTCTTTCTTCAGAGACTGCTGCTGGGTACCAAGATTTCAAAAATCAACTAGCTGATAATAGTTATGGCTATGCCTTTGATGTACAACTTTTTAATATTCCTGTACAAGGTGTATCACTAGAGTCCAAACTTCTTTCTGCTCTTGAAGAAATTAACCAAAATAGCCATAGGTATGATGCAGTAGTCATAGTCAGAGGTGGTGGATCAAAGATGGATTTATCGTGGTTTGACACCTACCCTATCGCTTTAAACATTGCCGAATCTAAATTGCCAATCCTAACAGGAATAGGTCATGACATTGATCACTCTTTAGCCGATATGGTTGCTCATACCTCATTGAAAACACCTACAGCTGTGGCTGATTTTTTAATTGAACACAATCTTATTTTTGAATCTCGGATTGTTGAAATTTCAGAAAATATATATGCGCATTCTGAAAATCAAATTCTTGAAAATGAAATGAGTCTTGAAAGGATAACCCAGGCTATCATTTCATCAAGTGAAAATCGTTTTTCAAAATCTGAATTATTGCTCTTAAATAATTATGACAGAATATTATCAAGAGTAGGAATACGAATAGATCACGAGTTAGCGGGACTAACTTCTAAAGAAATATTATTAGAAAATCTAGAACCTTCTAATGTCTTAAAAAGAGGCTATGCGGTGGTGTATAGAAATTCTGAATCGGTCCATTCAGCTAAAATCATTAAGAAAGGGGACAAATTTTTAGTTGAATTCTCTGATGGAAAGATTCAATCAGAAAGAATAAAATAAAGTATGGCAACAAAGAAATTGACATATAGCTCAGCTTTCGATGAGTTAGAAAAAATACTCACAGATATACAAAGTGACAAAATATCAATTGATCAATTATCGGAAAAAGTAAAAAGATCAAAAGAATTATTGAACTTTTGTAAAGAAAATTTGAGAAAATATCAATCTGAAATTGAAGGATTAAAAAAGGTTTAGGACGATTGCAAAATCCTTTTTTTTAATCTTTTGGGAACCAATTGACCAATGAAAGAAAAGCTCATCCTAATGTCTTTTAAAGCGAAATAGGTAACAATTGTCGCAAATGGCAATAGAACTAAAAATGGTAACCAGCCAGCCATCGCTCCATTTAATGCTCCGCTATGAGCTAATCGCTCTCCCAATATCTTGAGTATGATAAATGACATATAGAAGCCTATGGCGACAAGCATAGGATATCCAAAACCACCTTTTCTCACAATGGCACCCATGGGGCCCCCAATAAACAATAATAATACGCATACAAGAGCCCAACAATAAAGCTGATGAAATCTCATCAAATATTTCTGCTTGTTTTTTTCAAGATTATTGTGTTGCACATAATTGTTCCATGATCGGGTACGAAGGCTGCTATTTTTAGATTTTGCACCATTTATAACAATTTGTCGTGCTTCATCCGGTATGATATCTATCAGAGCTTTTGACAGATTCTCAGGCCTTCTTACTGCATTCATAACCGTAGACATTACTGGATTTGGAGGTTCTTTTTGATTCCTTATTTTTGCTATATTTTCAGCTCGATATTTCTCATTTTTTCTATTTGATATTTTAGTAGTTCCATTGAGAAGAGATGCAAGTGTCTTTAGCTTTGTAGAATCCTTTGGCATAGTCACAATACCTGCAAAGCTGTAGAGGTTGTCATTTCTTCTTTTTTCTAAATTCACATTGAGAGAATCTACTTGGTCCATAATTTCTTTCGAATTCAGCATGTCAAACTTTTTTCTTTCAAGATTAAGGTTCGACATATCTTTAAAAATATTCGAAAGCTCAAATACTTTTCGATATCGGCTAAAGGATGCTCGATTCACTGGAAGGGCCCTATCAGGTTTTGTGATGTAGTTAGACGTACTATTTGACAATGGAGTTTCTTGATATTGATGCCCATCATATAAATCCATGACCATGTATTTTCCATCTTCACTGACTCTCATGTGAGCGCTATTGGCAATGATGACATTCAGTATAGTTTTATTTCTTTGGTTTGTATGATAGATCATCACTTTTTCCAACCTCTTGCCATCATCACTCTTTTTGTCAGCATATATTGCATGATCGTTAAAATCTAGATTAAACACTTTTTCTTCCAGAGCGAAAGTGACTTTCGACAATCTCATATTATTAAATTTCCTTAGAAAAGCCTTTGATGCCATTGGCTTAAAATAATTAGAGGATGCAATTGAAAGTCCTGCAGTAGCAAAAGCTAATATTAGAGCAGGCCTGAAAATTCTTACCAGTGAAAGACCAGCTGACTTAAGGCTGGAAAGTTCATAATGTTCTGCCATATCGCCATACACCATCACACTAGAAAGTAGGATCGTAAGAGGAAGTGAAAGTGGAATAATTGTCACTCCGAAAAGAGCAATCAATTCTAAATAATCTGTCATTGCAAATCCTCTACCCAAAAGGTCATCTATCCATTTCCACATGAATTGCATAATCAAAACAAATTCTACAATAAAAAATGAAACTATGTATGGTCCTATGAAACCTTTAAGAATAAGCCAATCTGCTTTTTTTAAGATCATTTAATTCAAATAAACTATAAAACTATGTGTTCTTTTGTAACATTAACATATTTGTTAACGTCAATAGACTGAATAGTGTATTTAATATGCTGAACGCTGTAACTACATCCCTTAAAAATAAATTATTTCGCTATGCATTGCAGATAGTCCAAAATCGCATGGAAGCAGAAGATGTAGTGCAAGAAGTGCTAGTGAAAGTGTGGAAAAAAGAAAAGGATCTAAAAGGGATTGAAAACTTTGAGGCCTGGTGTATGACAGTAACTAGAAACTTGGCTCTCGACAAATTGAGAAAAGTAAAAAGGACATTAGAACCTGTAGAAAATCATATACAAATTGTGGATAATGCTTTGGATCCATATCAGAGGACAAGACAGAAAGAGATTTATAATATTATAAAAGAAACGATGAAGTTGCTGTCCGATGATCAGAAACAAGTTATTCACCTCAGAGACATTGAAGGGTATGCGTATAAAGAAATAGCAGAAATCACAGGTTTTAGTGTAGATAAAATAAAAGTTTACTTGCATAGAGCAAGAATTAATTTGCGAAAAGCATTAACGAAATATAAACATGAATTGGAAGGATAACATTGAAGATCTCCAAGAAAAATTTTGGAACGGAGATACAACTCTGGAAGAAGAGAAACTTCTTAGGTCTTATCATCTGGAGCAAGATGAAGATGATGTAACTGCTCATTACTTTAACTTTTTGACAGATGAAGCAAATATTTCATTTAATCCAAAAAAGAAGGCGAAGACACTTCGGATGAGAGCTAGGACTATTTCTTCCATTGCAGCTTCTTTTGCAATCTTAGTCACTGCTTTTCTATTAATGCAACCTAGAAACTCTAAAGCAGAAGTGTATTTAGCTCAGTCTCCAGAGGAAGCATTAGAAATAACTCAGAATGCGTTGGCTATAATTGGTGACAAAGTCAATCGTAGTAACGACTTGATTTTCGACAATTTAAATGAATACAACAAGATTAATTTCATCAAATAAAAACACTTAAATATCATGAAAAAAGTCATTTTAGGAATTATTGGATTATTCCTTATTACATCGGTTTATTCTCAAAATGGAGAAATGAACAAGTTTTTCGACGAACTAGAAGAGTCGAGTGAATATGCAGCAGTTAAAGTAAATAAAGAAATGTTTCAACTCCTCGCTGCAATGAATGGAGATAGTGAATCTAAAGAGTTAAAAGCACTGGTTAGAGATCTAGACGAAATAACTATTCTTATTAATGAAAATGGTGGGAATGATGATTACTCCAAATTCCAATCATTAGTAAAAGGAAATAAATTAACCTCTTATATGTCCTTTAAGGATGAAGGTAGCAATGTAAATCTCTATTCAGGAGGCACTACAGATGATGGCAAGTTAAAAGGTATTGTTTTGTCTGTTAAGGACACTGACCAAACTGTATTTATTCATGTCGATGGCTTAGTAGATTTAGCTGCGTTAGGAAAATTGACAAAGGATCTAAATATCGATATTGATGGTTTGGATTATCTGAAAGACATAGACAAAAAGAGAGAAAAGCATTAATCTTCTCCTTCCAAAGAAAAACTACAATACTGGTTTTTATTGAGACGCTCTTGTCTAAGAGCGTCTCTTTTCATTTATATGAGAATTACATTTCTACTCTAAAATCGAAGTAATCAATTCAAGTATAAATAATGACTATTTTCACCTCAGAAAAAATAAATATTCATTTCTGTGATCACTTTAACTCTTGTAGGCACAACTTCTCTTCTCTCTTATTTAGCATGGCAAAACCCAGAATACTATAACAAAGGTGTACACTATCCATATCGTGAAAAAAACTATAACGAATATTGGAGATCTCTCACTGGTGGCTTCCTTCATGGTAGTCCTACCCATCTTTTAGTAAATATGTACATGCTTTATATGTTTGGTGGATATGTTGAACAATACTTTACAGCCATAAAGGGAGAAACAGGAAGGTTCTTGTACTTAGCTCTTTATTTAACGTCCATAATTATGGCCAACATTTTTACTGGTGCCAAAAGGAAAGATGATCCTGGTTATAGAAGTGTAGGAGCTTCTGGAGCTACTTCAGGAATACTTTTTATCTATGTGTTAACTAATCCTTGGGAAATGTTCATTTTCCCTCCATTACCGGCTATAATCTTAGCTGTGGGCTTTTTGATTTATTCTTCTTGGGCCAGTAAAAATAGAAATGATAATATTGACCACATGGCTCATTATTATGGGGCTATTTGGGGAGTAGTCTTTACCTTAATATGTTTTCCTTCTACGTTAAATTTATTCTTGTCAAGGCTTATTAATGACTTTCCTCTCTAAGCGCACAAAGTTATAGGTTAACCGTATTGCTCGATATACTTGTCAAAGTCACTTTTGGTAATACTACTTGGAATAAAGGATGTAGCATCTCCTGCACCTTTAATGATTTCTCGGACTATAGTAGAACTAATGTGTGAAAACCCAGGCTGACTAATTAAAAAGACAGTTTCGATACCTTTACCAATAATTGTATTTAATTGTGAAATCGTCTTTTCATAATCAAAATCAGATGCATTTCTCAGCCCTCTAATCAAATAGCCAGCATTCATATCATGACAATAGTTAACCGTAAGTCCTTCAAAATGTCCAATTTCTACTTGATCATCACCTCCATAAACACGGTCTAGCCACTCTAATCTTGCTTCTAGGGGGAATAGTGTCTTCTTCACAGAGTTTACACCGACAGCGACTACTATCTTGTCAAAAAGTGGTTTAGCCCTTTTTACAAGATCAATGTGCCCGAGAGTAATTGGGTCAAAGGAGCCAGGAAATACGGCGATTTTCACGTTTTGCAGTTTTCTTTGAGTCCATAAAGGTATCTAAAATTAAGACTTCCAATAGGGTTTTATCATATCAAAAAAGCATAACAATCTGAACAAAATATGTATAAATCTGATTTATTATGCAACCACTAAAACAATATCTAAAGAGTATATTTGCGATCCGAGAAATAAGTATAATTAAAAATTTTACAATTGAATGAATTTTTAACTAGATAGATCAGAATGGTTTAATCTGAGTAAGTTTCGAACAACTGATTAACAAAATAAATAGGCACATGAAATTTGATTTTATCGTTATTGGCAGTGGACCTGGAGGCTATGTAGCTGCAATCAGAGCTTCACAACTTGGTTTGAAAACAGCAATTGTGGAAAAGGAATCTTTAGGAGGTGTCTGCCTGAACTGGGGCTGTATTCCAACAAAAGCATTATTGAAGAGTGCTCAAGTTTTTGAATATCTGAATCATGCAGAGGATTATGGAATTAAAGTGGGCTCTGCTAAAGCTGATTTTAATGCTATCGTCAAAAGAAGTAGAAATGTAGCTGAGGGAATGAGTAAGGGTGTCAATTTTTTAATGAAAAAGAACAAAATTACCGTAATCGAAGGGTATGGTACACTAGAAAGAGGTAAAAAGGTATCAGTAAAAGGAGCTGATGGAAAAAGCAATACTTATGAAGCCGAGAATATCATAATTGCTACAGGAGGGCGTGCCAAGTCCTTACCTCATATTCCGATAGACGGTTCTGATGTGATTGGATATAGAGAGGCTATGAACTTGCCTAAACAACCTAAGAAAATGGTTGTCATCGGTGCAGGAGCAATAGGAGTAGAATTTGCATATTTCTATAACTCTATCGGCACTGAAGTAACAATTGTAGAATTCTTAGAACAAGGACTGGTGCCTCGAGAGGACAAAGATATAAGTAGAGAATTAGGTAAAGCTTTCAAAAAGAAAGGTATAGCTGTGATGGCTAATGCCTCTGTCGAAGCTGTGGAAAAAAAGGGAAAAACAACAGTGGTCAAAGTGAAAAGTAGGAAAGATGAGAGTATTACTGAAATCAAATGTGATATTGTTTTATCTGCCACTGGTGTCCAAGCAAACATTGAAAAGATAGGATTAGAAACATTAGGAATAAAAACAGATAAAGGACTTATACAAGTAGATGAATACAGCCAAACCAATGTTCCAGGTATTTATGCTATTGGTGATGTGACTCCAGGAGCAGCCCTTGCTCATGTCGCTTCTGCTGAGGGTATTATTTGTGTAGAAAAAATTGCAGGACAAAATCCAAAACCAATTGATTATGGAAATATTCCGTCTTGTACTTATTGCAGTCCTGAAGTAGCTTCAGTAGGCTTGACAGAGGCAGAGGCTAAAGAAAAAGGATATGAGATTAGATTAGGTAAATTTCCATTTAGTGCATCTGGCAAAGCCCAAGCCTCAGGAGCTTCAGAAGGATTTGTAAAAGTTATTTATGATAAGAAATATGGAGAGCTCTTAGGAGCGCATATGATAGGCGCTAATGTAACTGAAATGATCGCCGAGATTGTGACTGCAAGAGCTTTGGAAACTACGGGTCATGAAATAATTAAGGCTGTCCATCCTCACCCTACTATGAGTGAAGCTGTTATGGAA
>DKPS01000005.1 GCA_002471345.1 Saprospiraceae bacterium UBA7328 | reverse complement strand
TTCTACTGCAATTGGAGCAGTACCGGCAATTTTTGGTTTTTCCATTGATAATATAATTTGTACCGAAAAGTACAATTATTGTTCCATTACTTCTTGTTCTTACCAATTAAAAGAACCATACTAAATCAATCTTTTGGTTTTTGAAGGCTACTCAATTTCAATGCAGGAGAATTAGGACAAGCATCAATAATCTGAGCATCAAGTTCTGATCCAATTGTAATCTCAAAGCCACCAGAAAGTGTAATTTGATCAGGAGCAAGAAGCCTTATCTCAGCACTATCCTTATAAGCAGCTTTTACTTCGAGACTGTCTTTTGATATCAATTCCCAATGGTGATCATAAGTGCCACTTACTTGGACATTTGATTCACAATCGTTCAAAGGAAAATTTGGAGTTATAACAAATAATCCATTGTCTACATCAGATACCAAAATATTCCCAGATGGCAAAAAAGGATAGGTTCCCCATGCTCCATTGAATCCCGAATAATTATTATTCCCTGGTCTTGTATCGTAATATCCAGCTCTAAATGGTTCATTGATACTGTCTATTTTATAAATCTGCAAACCATCTTCATAGTATGAAATTATTGCAAAGTTATTTCCAATTATAAAAGGATTGTGAGCAATACTGTTTGTATGATTCGGGGCAAGAAGAGTGGATTTAATGGTTGATGTTTCTACTGGAATATCAAAATTTGTTATGTCTACAACTCTTAAAGGTCTATTGTGAGTTTCGTCAGCAACAACAGCTACTTTTCCGTTTTCTGAAACCCAAGTACTATGATTATATCCTGTAGTACCTACACTCCCAAGCAACTGAATGCTTGATGTATTAGAAACATCATATATAAGCATTCGAGATTCAGAACCATTACAAAGGTATGCCGTATCATTTTTAACATATAAATCATGTACATAGTCATTTTCATCCATCAAATTCAAGTCGATATGACTAATAACTGTAGGGGTATCTGGATTAATCGCCAAATCTAACACAGAAAGGTCATTGCTGACATGATTGATACCACATACATAAAGTCTAGCTGTGGCGGTATCAATAAAAATATTATGAGCATCATCTATCAATGTTCTGGAGTCATAAACTTTGGTGACACTGCTGGGTAAATTAGACAAATCAAATATTTCTAGCCCTGCATTACAATTATCAGCTACTCCATAAGCATAGTGTCCGAATGTCTTATAATCTCTCCATGTACAACTTTGACCACTGGCTATTCTGGTTACTTCTGTTGGGTTATCTGGATCAGTAACTTCAATGAACAAAGTGTACTCTGCAGTACCTACAATAGCATATTCTTTTCCATTTTCATCCGTATAACCCCATATATCATTATAGTACACACCTTGTGGGCTGCTACTCAAACTGTTATCATCAAATTGTGATCTAAAAGATGTGTTTTCCGGCTGTGCGTAACCTAAAACAAAGAAAAGGTTACAGATAAAGATGAGAATGGGTTTTCTGATCATGTCACAAAAGTATGAAGCTTTTGATCTATTATCATACTTGTAAACCCTAGGCTGAAGTTAAAAATCGTTTAGTGTTTTCACTTTTCTAAACTCGTTCTAGTCTGAATGGGTAGGTTTTTCCGCTGTACCACTGTGGTACATAAATATTACCATCATTGTCAACACAGACATCATGAGGGTTAAGAAATGATCCATCATATTTCGGCTTATTAACTATCCCATTTGAATATTCCGGTAGATGATCACTACCAGGAAGAGATACTAGTTGATTGTTTTTATCCATCACTGCTACCATCCCATCATAAGCCCACCATGTCTCTGTAGCCAATATTGCAAAATACAATTCATCCCCTCTAATAACAGGTCGACACATAAAATAACCAGGCATCTTTATGGTCTCTAAATGCTCACCGCTTAATGTGAATCTCTTAAATTCATTCTTACTTCTAGATGTAATTAAAAGTTCAGGAGCTTTTCCTCCACGGGTATCCACTATTATTCCATGAGGACAGTCAAAATGTTCATCACCGTCTCCTTTGCCGCCAAAGTGAAATTTATATTTTCCATTAGAGTCATAGACGATTATATAACTCTTTCCATATCCATCTGCGACATAGATATCTCCATTTTCAGCAATTGCTGTTTCAGTAGGGCGAAACTGGTCCTCAGACTCATAAATCTCTGCTTCTTTCGGATAGGTTATCGTTAACAGCTTTTTTCCGGCAAGAGTTGTTTTACAAACCTCAAACTTTGCTTCTGGGTCAGTCACATACAGCATTTCTTGATCTCCTTCATCATGTATAGTAAGTCCATGAGCTGACGGCCAATCCCCTGTCCAGGAATCCAAAACCGCTCCGTCCTTGTTATATATCAGAATGTTATTTTTTACGTCAGTGGTGGTCATAATTAATCTTCCACTTTTGTCCATCACCATTTCATGACAATGATGTATTGGATATTTGGAAGGGTCTTGATCACCCCAATGCCTATCTAGTCTATAGGTGAAATTGCCTTGACCTACTTTTTTATATTCCAATGTTTTATTCGCATTTTCATTAGTCTTTGTTCCACAAGACACCATTCCTCCACCTACAGCTATACTTGTTATTATAGCCCCTTTACTCAAAAACTCTCTTCTTTTTTGCATTGTATATTCTTTTTTAAAGTGTGGATGCTCCGATCACCTCTAGGGCACTATTCCCTTGTTTCAAACGCTCTACACCTTCTTCGCTAATTTTAGTTTGCCAGATGTACAATTTTTCTAATTTGTTGATTTTCAATATATTATCTATACTTTGATCCGATGCATTTGTCCCATACAAATTAAGTACTGTAAGCTCATTCATATTTACAATATTCTCCAATGTCGCATCGGTAATATTGGTATTCTGAAGTTTCAATTTGGTGATATTAGGAAATGAACTTAAAATATTACTATGAGAATCATCAAAATCTGAATCTGATAAATCCAACCATGTGATTTGAATTTTTGCTTCTAGTAAAGATTGTAATCTTTCTGAAGTCCACTCTGAAGAATGTCCTTTGACATTTACATCAACAAAATTGCTGTTATCTGCCAATGTACCAATGTTGAATCCTTTACTTTTTATTTTATCTATTACACTCTGATCCAATGCAGATACTTCAGCTTTTTCATAAAATGACTTCTTTGTGAAATCGATACCATATTCTTCAAATAACAACTCTTTGATATCATCAGGAGGACTCATCATTTTCACATTGTCAGTAAAGGATCCTCCACTTCTTATCCACCATTCAATAACTCTTTTCTCCCCATATGTAAGATCAGGTCCACTTGGTGGCATATACTTTTTGTGCCATGTACTGAGGCTTATTCTTTTAAATATTTCACTGTTTTGTAAGTCTCCAGGTTTTACAGCAGGATCTCCAAATTTATCGCTCAACAATCCTTCTTTTGAAGTCATATTAAGTTTCCCTCTGGCATCTCCATCTTCATGGCAGCGATTACACTTAGCCTTGAATATGGGCTGAATAATATCGTCATAAAGGATGATAGTGTCATGCCTACTATAATCTATTATTGAATCACTCTTAATTTGAAAAGGAAGAGGCAAATATTCTTCCCCATGAGTAAGTTCGGCTCCCATATGTCCTCCAATTCCCAATACCACAATCAAGGCAATTTTCAAAAAAGTGTTTTGACCTCGAAAAAGGCTTCCATCTCTCATTTTTGCTAAAAAGAGCAGGAAGGTGATAACTGTAGTTACGACGCCCATTATCATATGAAGAAACATATTAAGACCTTCAAAGTGCCCTGTTTTCAAAAGAATGAATCCAGTACCCATTGCTAAGATTGCACTCAGCGTAGAAACACCCCATAAAGAAACTGAAGGTTTCCCCTTATACCATTCATAAAAGAGTGTGATAAGAATAAATCCTATTGGTAAATGGACCAATGCTGGATGAAGTTTTCCAAGTATTTCTATCATTATTAAGTCAGTATATTATGATTTACAACACCAAATTGATCGGTTAGGCGATAACGTCTTCCCTGATGTTTATAAGTTAGTTTTTCATGATTGAGGCCCATCAAATGTAATATTGTAGCCTGAAGATCATGCACATGCATTGGATTGTCAGCAAGATTATATCCAAAATCATCAGTAGCGCCATATGTAAAACCGCCTTTTACTCCTGCACCTGCCATGAATATTGTAAAACACCTAGGATGATGATCTCTACCATAATTATCAGGAGTTAGCTGCCCTTGTGTATAACTGGTACGGCCGAACTCTCCTCCCCAAACCACTAATGTATCCTCTAATAAGCCTCTCTGTTTCAGGTCTTTTATTAGAGCTGCTGTTGGTTGATCTGTTTCTTTACACGACACCTTTATAGCATTTGGAAGGTTGCCATGATGATCCCATCCTTGGTGATAGAGTTGAACTGATTTTACTCCCTTTTCTATTAATCTACGAGCTAAGAGTGCGTTTGCAGCATAAGTACCTGGCTTTTTACTATCTGGACCATACATATCATAGATGTAATCCGGTTCTTTATCTACATCCATTACTTCTGGTACTGATGTTTGCATTCTATACGCCATCTCGTACTGATTAATTCTAGCTTCTATTTCTGGATCATTTGTATTTTCTAAATTAATTTCTTCGAGCTGTTTGAGCACATCCAGTTGGCTTCTTCTGTCGGCGTCTTCTACTCCCGGAGGATTGTGGAGATATAAAACTGGGTGCTTACCAGCTCTAAATTGTACACCTTGATGATGAGAAGGAAGAAATCCATTTCCCCATAGTCTTTTATAAAGGGGCTGCCCAAACTTATCTTTTGTCACCAGAACTACAAAATTGGGTAAGTTTTCATTCTCGCTACCTAGTCCATAGCTCAGCCATGCTCCCAATGATGGTCTTCCTGGCAATTGTGACCCAGTCTGGATAAAGGTTGCCGCAGGGTCATGATTGATTGCCTCTGTATACATAGATTTTATAAAGCACAGATCGTCCACAATTTCTGATGTAAATGGCATAAGATCACTCACCCATGCTCCACTCTGCCCATGCTGCTTAAAATTAAAATGACTACCTGCTAATGGAAATTCACCCTGTCCCCCAGACATTCCTGTAAGACGCTGATTACCTAATATGCTTTTAGGTATTTCCTGACCATTCAGTTTATTGAGTAATGGTTTATAATCGAATAAATCCTGCTGTGAAGGACCTCCACTCTGAAATAGATATATGACCCTTTTTGCTTTGGGCGCAAAATGAGGCCCAGCATTTTCTATATTATTCATCACGTTCCTGGCCATAAGACCTGGATCCATTAATGAAGCCATTGAAAATGCACCTAATCCTAAAGTGGTCTTTTGTAAAAAATCCCTTCGTGTATATTTCTCATAATTTCCGCAATGGCACATATGGTAGTTCTTTAATATTAATTATCAATTCACCTTTTCATGTAAGCATCATCATGATTAAGCATTGTATTCCCAATCATCGCTAATGCAGCGGTTTTGACTTTGTCTATTTTTTCATCCATTACAAATTCTCCAACACCTAAAAGCTTTGAAGCCTCTTGTGGACTATTAGTGAATTTTTCCAATTGGGACTGATACAAGGATACAAATAGCTCCTTCTCTTCCTTAGTAAGGCTTCTACCTGTACAGCTTTTAAAAGCATACTCCATTTGTTCCTCCAATGTTTCTCCACCTTCGTATTGCATTTTTTGGGCAAGAACTTTCGCCGCTTCAACGAATTGTGGATCATTCATTAACACTAATGCTTGAAGTGGAGTACTCGTATTCTCCCGTTTCATTGTGCATACTTCACGTGATGGAGCATCAAATGTGGTCATCATTGGATGTGGCGATGTTCTTCTTACAAAAGTGTACATGCTACGGCGATATAAACTATCTCCTTTGGTTTCTTTGTAGGTCATTAATTTATGGGAAAAATTGCCTAATTCAATCCAAAGTCCTTCTGGTTGATAAGGGCGAACACTTGTTCCACCAATTTTATCCTCCAATAATCCACTGGCAACTAGTGCATTATCCCTAATCATTTCTGCCGACAATCTATATGTCCTTCCTCGAGCCAAATAGACATTTTCAGGATCTTTTTCTAAAGATTCTGGTGTAGACACAGATGATTGTCTATAAGTAGCAGACATGACCATCTTCTTTAATAGCTTTCTAATATTCCAATCATTTTCTACTAAATCTACAGCCAAGTAGTCCAATAGTTGTGGATGCGTTGGTAATGCACCTTGCGTTCCAAAATCTTCAGGAGTCGCTACAATTCCCCTTCCAAAGATCATTTGCCAATATCGATTTACAGCAACCCGAGCTGTCAAAGGATTTTTATCATCAAAAATCCATTCTGTCAATCCAAGTCTATCTGTCTTCAGTCCTTCTGGAAAGTCTAAAACAGCTGCAGGAGTTGCTGCTTTTACTTCTTCAGTAGGTTTGTCATACTCCCCTCGATGATAGATGTACATTTTATTAGACACTTCAGACTCTGACATGACCATCATTTCGTCTACATCAATATATTCCTCAAGTTTTTGCTTTCTCAATGCTGAGATTCTTTCATTTTCTTCAGAAAAAAGCCTTCGTTTGGCAATCAAACTTCGACTCTCTATATCAATGTCTACATCTATCCCTGCTGACTTATTAATTTCAAAAGTGGATAATTCTTGTTCATAAATTTTGACATCGTCTATCCTCCCATAAAAGAGTCCATCTTCTCCAGTATAAAGCCTACCACTTACCCCTACAGTAAGTGGCCTATCGTCTTTGCTATGATTTCCTGATCTCACCGTCAGAGTCGATTTTGTCAGGTCGTTGTAGACTATCTCATCACTTACATCAATCCCATTGATAAAGATTTTCAGGCCATTCGCATTGGCACTCCCATCGTAAGTGAGTGCAACATGTACCCACTCTGATGTATCAATAATATCAGCAGATCTTACGTGAATATAATTGTGAGGTAAAGCACTAATTAACCTTGCATTAAGTCTATTTTTCTCATCTAAGTGAAGGTCCCATCCTCTCCAAAAATTATTCTTTTCTCCACTGTTACCCATTACTGTTTGGGTCTTTTTGGGATCATTCTGAACAGTATTAATCCACGCACCTGCTGAGAAGGCATCCATATTTTCAAATTGCCCTACTTCACTTAAATAAAGCGTACTGAAATCTTTTTCAAAAAGAAGTGCCTTCCCATTTTTTCCTTTTACTAGTTTTCCATCACCTGATGTATAATACTTTTTATTCCCATCGAAATGGACAGATTTTCTCCCATTTTGGGGGTTTGTTACATCTGTCCTCTGGTCAAATGAAACATGTGCTATAAGTCCGGCAGGAGCTTTAGAATCTAAACCTTTTATGTAGTTACTTATACTTTCCAAATTATCATTCGACACTTTCTTTTGTTCCTGTTCTTTTGCAATAAGAGCATTTATACGATCTAAATCACCTTGAGTTTCTTCATCTGTCAACATCAAAATGGGGCCGTAATTACCATCATCACCAGTCATTCCCACTTCCTTCACATTATTAAAAAATGAAGCAAGTTGGTAGTACTCCTTTTGTGAAATAGGATCATATTTATGATCGTGGCATTTAGCACATCCTACTGTCAATCCTAACATAGCTGTGGACATAGTCTCTGTACGATCAAAAACATAGTTAAGTCTCCATTCTTCATCGACGGCACCTCCTTCTGCAGTCATAGGGTGATTCCTATTGAAAGCTGTTGCTATGATGTCATCTTTGGAAGCATTTGACAACATATCACCAGCAAGTTGTTTTGTAATAAATTCCTTATACGTCACATTTTCATGAAAGGACTGAATAACCCAATCTCTCCAAGGAGACATATTGCGCCACCCATCTGCATGCAATCCATGACTATCTGCATATCGAGCTACATCCATCCATTCCATGGTCAATCTCTCTGCATGAGCTTCAGTGGTTAATAAATGATCAACCACAGATTCATATGCAGAAAAGGAGGGATTAGAAATAAACTGGTCTATAGATTCTACTGATGGAGGCAGACCTGTAAGATCCATATACACCCTGCGAAGAAGGCGTTCTGGAGTTGCTTCTCTACTAATTTTTTGATTCTTTTCTTCAGCTTTTTGCAAGATAAAATGATCAACATCATTCATATTCGACCAAACATTCGTCTCATTATCAGGGATTTGTACTTTCTGAGGACTAATGAAAGACCAGTGCTTTTTCCATTCAGCTCCTTGATCAATCCATTTTTCTAAAAGCGCAATTTCATATTGACTTGTAGTTAGATTTGTTTCTGGAGGAGGCATCTGATAATCAGGATCACTACTCCTTAGCCTATGAATTACTTCACTTTTATTAGATCGATTAGGATAAAAGGCTCTACCATTCCCAGTTTTGAGTTTGGCGAAAGCCTCTTCAGCGATGTCCAACCTTAAGTCAGCTTTACGAGTACCTTCATCTGGTCCATGACAAGAAAAACATCGATCAGATAAAATTGGCTTAATGTGAAAATTAAAATCTACATGTTCAGGAAGAGATGATGTATCATTCATTCCTTTTGAAAACTTATCAGCACAGGCTAATAAGATTAAAGATGTTGTTATGCCAAATACAACGATCCATTTTAAATATGAATTCTTCATTATTTCTCCTTTCTAAATAGAGGTATTATGGATTCATTCTCAAGAACTTGAATAAGAGAATAAATGGTACCCCTCAAAATGAGTGGTGTCTAAATTAATGTTAATATAGGAAATGACAAAAAAGGATCTAATCTTCCTTTCTCAAATAGGTTTTTATAAATTGTGTTCGTCTAGAACACGTGTTCATAAAGTATATTATCGAGTTAATTTACTGCAATGTTGTTTTAATTTTGTACATTGTTAGAATCCTCAAGAAGAGTGTGATTTATACAAAAGCGGGTGGTATTTGAAAGACCGAGGATTCTCACAGAATATATAATAAGCCACCAAAAACTTAAAGTGAAATATATCTCATTACCGATTTTGAATAAAAAAATTTAGCAATCGAAGCCGAAAAAACTAGTCGATAGTTAAGTAAAACAAAACTTAAGAAAGAGGACTCAAATAGCTTCAAATGAAATCTATTTGAATGATCAATAAAAAATCTTAATCCCATTCCTTTCTTTTAGGAATTTATTAGGAGTATCGATTTAAATGTATTCAAACAATCACAGATTTACTACAGCAAATACTTTGCAATGATCACTAGAATATAAATCAAAAACCTTTCAATAGAAATAAATAATTTTTTTGATAAATTTTAAAGTATGAAAAAATCTAATAAACTTTTTTTAAAGCTCATGAAACTTAGTGTATTTCTAGTATTGGGGCCTGGGCTTTTTGCTCAAGGGTCCATTACTGGTACTGTATCAGATAGTGAAGGACCTTTGGGCGGTGCTACTGTAAGAATAGTGGGAAGCGGCACTGGTACAGTAACTGATTTTGATGGTGCATATACGTTAAATGCAGATCCTGGAACTTATACACTTGAGGCATCTTTTACTGGATTTGAGACTATGACTCAATCTGTAACTGTAGGATCTGGTCAAACTATTGCAGATTTTACCATGTCATCCGGTTTGCTCCTTGGAGATATTGTAGTAACAGGTACAAGGTCTCGTCCACGTACAGCTATCTCTTCTCCAGTACCAATAGATAACTTCGTTGCCGCAGTGATTGACAAATCAGGGAATGGAGATTTAACTGAAAATCTAAAAAATATTGTTCCTTCATTTAGTGCAACTCCACTTACTGGTGACGGAGCTGCCTTTGTGCGTCCTACGTCTTTGAGAGGTTTACCACCTGATGAAACATTGGTTTTGGTAAATTCCAAAAGAAGACACAGATCATCATTAATAGCTCATTTTGGTGCTGCTATGAATGTAGGTGCTCATGCTGTAGATATTGGACATATTCCAAGTATAGCACTTAAAAATCTTGAAGTATTAAGGGATGGAGCAGCTGCACAATATGGCTCTGATGCCATAGCAGGGGTATTTAATTTTATACTAAAGGATGCAGATCATGGTGCTGAGATTCAAGCTCAGACAGGTAAATGGTATGGAAGAAATTATGGTTCTGAAACAGATTATAAAGTAGCTGCAAATTTTGGATTGCCTTTGACAAAAAAAGGGTTTATTAATGTAAGTGGTGAGTATACTTTTAATGAAGAACTACAAAGGGGAAACCAGCATGCTGCTGCAGTTGGTTTAGCAGGTGCTCCTGATCCTGTAATGAACTGGGGAAGGCCTGAAAGCAGTGGCTTCAGGGGTATGTGGAATGCAGGTATCGAACTAACAGAAAATGTAGACATCTATTCATTCGGAAACTATGCCGATACATATGGAAACTATAGTTTCTTTTTCAGAGCTCCTAATCGAGGAGGGGTTTTGACACCTGTACCTAACGACCCACAAGATCCGTCAAAGGGGAATTTTAGCTGGGGTGATGCATTTCCACTTGGCTTTACTCCAAGGTTAGAAGGGTTTCAGAAAGATTTTAGTTCTGTAACAGGAATTAAAGGAACTTTTGGTGATGGTATCAATTATGATATAAGTGCTTCTTTTGGACACAATAGAATCAATTATCTATTAAATGGAACTTTAAATCCTTCTTGGGGGCCATACTCACAGCGAAATTTCGCCCCGGGTGACTTGCAGCAAGAAGAGCGAAATTTTAATGTTGACTTGTCAAAAGAGCTAAGTGATAAAGTCAACTTAGCAGTAGGTTACCAGAGTAGGAATGAAATGTATACAATGTTTGAAGGTGACTATCAATCTTACGCTGCAGGACCTTGGGCTGGTGTAGGAAATTTAGTAAACCCTGAAACTGGTGAAAACTATGCAACACCAGCAATTGGTGCTAATGGATTATCGGGAACTACCAAGGACGACGCTGGAGTTTTTGAAAGTAAAAGTTGGGGAGCATATGCTGATTTAGAGATAGATATTACAGAAGCATTTTTACTACAACTAGCATATAGACATGAAGACTATAAAGAGTTTGGAGGTGCAGATAACTTTAAAATTGCAGGACGATATACGGTTGCTGATCAGCTAACATTGAGAGGTGCATTTTCGACAGGGTTTAGGGCCCCTACACCAGGACAAGCCAATGTTGTTACAATAACAACCTCTTTTGATGGTGTAACAGGTGAGCAAGTGCAAGAAGGAACAGTAAGTCCAACTAACCCTTTAGCTCAATCATTAGGAGGTAAGGCACTTACACCTGAAACTTCTACTAATCTAAGTATTGGCTTGGCTTCAAGGTTGACAGATAATTTGAGTTTAACATTGGATTATTATAGCATTGATGTAGATGACAGAATTATCAAATCACGTAGTCTTCCAATTAACAATCCATTATTTTCTGAACTAGCATTTTATACTAACTCTTTGAACACTTCGACTTCTGGAATAGATGCAGTTGTGTCTTGGAGGTTGAAAAATACCAATGTGAGTTTTGCTTATAACTATAACAAAACGGAAGTGGTAAGTCAAGAACAAGTAGGTGGTGAAGATCCAGTTTCAGATGGAACTATATTCAATTTAGAAAATAATCTTCCTACAAGCAGAGCAAGTTTAGCTATCAACCACGATTTTGGAAAATTGACAGGTATGATTAGAGCAAATTACTATGGCTCTACAATCGATGAAAGAGGAACCAAAGAAGAGGTAAGTGCTGAGACTTTGATTGATGTGGAATTGGCTTATCCGGCTACAGATCAACTACAATTAATTCTAGGTGCAAATAATATTTTGGATAATTATCCCGATATGATTGACACTAGACTTTCTCAAGGTATGCCTTTCCCTCGTAGAACACCAATAGGATATCATGGAGGAATGGTTTACTTCAAAGCTGTGTATAAGATGTAAATTTCTGAAAGAGTAAATTCCAACTTATTTAATATAATTAAAAGAGCAGATATGAAAGTATCTGCTCTTTTAATTTTAGTCAAAAATGTTATCCATATACCTGCTTAGAATGAGATTAAGAAATGTAGGTTCAATAATTCTATAAATAGATTATCAAAAGAATGGAGGGGGAACACTGAAAAATTTATTCAGTTTATTAGGGTAACTATTTGAATAAAAGTGTGTCAATTAAACTAAGTCTGTATTAGGGAATAATAGATAAACCTCATTTAAGTTGAAGACTTACGTTACTTAAGA
>DKPS01000237.1 GCA_002471345.1 Saprospiraceae bacterium UBA7328 | reverse complement strand
AGTGATAATTCAAATTCGAATGACAGTAACATTTCATATCCTAACCTAACTAAACCTTTGAGGTCTGCGACTACCCTATTTTCAGGAGTCATTCCAAAATATCCGTTCCTATGACCTAAGTCAGCTTTAACTGTAAATTTTTGATTATCAGAAAGATGAGAGTCGACACTTTGAATAATGGATGCCCTAGTATCAAAGTTCCCCTGATTGTATGGTAGTTCATAAAGGCGACCTGTCTTTCCAAAATCTAGTCGATTTATTTCCCCAATACTCCAATGATCCAATTGGGTTGGCCATTCTGCGTGCTCTTCTAAAACAATAAAACATTCACGCCCATCTAAAATTTCAGTAGTGTAGATTTTGAGATTAGCTGATTGGGTTTCAGGATACTTTCTTAGTGTATTTTTATTTTCCATTATGATATTAAGCATATCAAAATGTAGGCGATCTGGATCTCTAAAGAGTAAGACATTATTTGTCTTTAAAGCTGGATAATTTTCAATCTCTTTCCATTGTTCCTTTTTATCTAAAATTAATTCTAACTCCCCTCCTTTTGGCTCATCAGAAGGTATGAACACAGTAATTCCATATCCTCTCCAGCATGCATGACTGACTAATTTAAATTGCACCTCTTTATCCAAGGCATATTCTGTAGCTAATTCATGCTCATTTTGAAACCTTGCAGATCCTAATGTGCCAAAGCTCTTACCAGTGTATAACAACGAAAAATTTACTAAATCAAAAGGACCTTTTTCAACTTCTACAAACTCAGGTTGAATTTGCGCTGTGCCTATTTCCTTTTTGACATTTGTTGCCAAAGGCGTTGGTGTTGAAGTCTCAGGAGGTTCATTTATTGCTAACTCTTCATCTATGTAATGAATCTCTTCTTTTGGAAGTTCATTTACTTTTTTAGGTATGGCTTTCGTTTTAATAAATGCATCTGTATACCCTATTAATCGAAGTTGATTTGCTGCTCTGTATGCATCGTTTTTATCTACATAATATCCTAAGGAATACCTACATATATTAGGCCCTCTTATATATTCTTTAATTGTATTTCCAATGGAATATAACTCATCAAATGTCTTAGTACTATCCTTTAGGGCAATGAACTGAACATAATGGATAGAATCTATATGAGTAGAATACTGATACTCGGCTTCATTTTGACTTTTTAATAATAGGGGACACAAAATAATGAACAAAAAGATTAATTCATGAGTCAGATTACTTAAGAGCACAGAACTACGCCCTAATGACTTGATACCAGTGTCAAGTATGGTCATCCTAGTTTTCAATTGATAAAAAATTAGTAATTACAGCCTACTTAGTAAAATGGGGTTAACATTAATAAAGCTACAACTGTGCCAATACTAGAATGGTAAATCTACATGAAAATATAGAAATCACGAAAGCTTAGGTGAAAATTGGAAATTCATATAGAGAAAGCTATTACATAATGTTGTTCTAATGACTTTCGATTTTGGATTTTATTCTTTTTCTAAGGAAAGACTTAATGAACCCTCTAAATTATTATCAAATTCTGTCAAAACGATCCTATTATTTGAGCTGGAAATATCAATTGCCTCACAATCCATATTCTCACAAATAGTAAAAAGGTCATCACCATCTAAAATCCAAGTTCCTGATATTTCATCGTTATTACTCAACATTAAACCACCAGGACCTACATAATATTTAGTTCGTAAATCTAAACTTCCGTCAGACTTGAGTGTCAAACGAACTTCTGGGCATACACACTTTGTCCATCTTGCTCGAAAGAAAGCCCGTCGTCAGTCTTTATAAAACTTACGTTTTCAATTTCTGGATCAGCACATCTAGAAGTCATCAATTCACTAAGCACCCACTTTCCTTCGGGCTGAAATTCATCATCCTTACCAGAAGAGCTAAGAATTAAAAAACACTAAAGGAGGGAAACTAAAATCTTTATTGTTTTATCCTTAATTGATCATTTGTAGGTTCATAATTGGTGTGAAAAAGTGCAGTAAAAAAGAATTCAAGGCTATCCAAAATTTTGGATTGTTGAATGATTTAGACAATAGATTATACTTTTCCTTTTCTTATTAAAAAATAGATCATACATTTGCCAACCGTTTTGAGAAATACATTAAGAAAATCACCTTAATGTTGAGAAAAAACATTCCAATGGAGGAGTGGCAGAGCGGTTGAATGCACTAGTCTTGAAAACTAGCATACTTTAACGGGTATCGGGGGTTCGAATCCCTCCTCCTCCGCAAAAGCAGATCAATTTGATCTGCTTTTTTTGTTTTGTGACAATATAGCCCATTATAATGCTCCAAAGTTCAAATTCTTATATCAGACTAAAAGAAGATTACACTAATTTGGCCGAATGAATAATAAGGTTCTTCATATTGAGGAGACGGAAGAAGCGGTTTTACTGACCCTAAATAGACCCGAGAAAAGAAACGCTCTGAATAAGATATTACGCATAGAGTTATATAATGCTCTAGAGAACTTTGAAGATCAAAAAAAAGTAATCATAATATCTGGTACAGGTGTCGCTTTTTGCGCTGGGTTAGATTTAAACGACAATCTTGACATGCATGCACTTGATGAGTTTTGGAGTATCGTACAGCAAATTAGATTGAGTAAATCAATTATAGTTGGGGCCATAAATGGTATAGCTATTGGTGGTGGACTCATAATAGCAAATGTTTGTGATTTTGCTATTGGGGATCATGAATCAAGATATGGAATGCCTAAAGTGGATACTGCACGATTTCCTTCCTTACAAAGTCCTCTGAGCAAATTGAAAGAAGGTGAATTGGGTCAACCTTGGAAGGATATCACTGGCCAACTCATTGAACCGAAAGAAGCCTTTAGAATGGAACTTATAAATCATGTTTCTCAGCGAGGAGCCCTCCTACAAGACTCATTTTACTTTTCCAAAAAATTCTGCGAACATGAGATTTCGGATTTGATAAAGGCAAAGAAAAAGGCAAATATAAATTTGCATAGAGCGTACACTTCTCGAGAAAGCTTAGCATTAGGAGGAAGGGTTGCTCGAGATTTTAGAAATTGGTTGTAACCAAATCAATATTTAAGATGTAGTTTGACTTTTCAATTCAAAACTGACTTTCTTCTAAATTGGTGAGAACCTCAAGCATTTTACCATTAAGGATTGAGTCACCTAAACTTCTAACAATTATATTACAATTATTGACTGTCTTTACCCATATTGAGGAATCATCATAATTATATGATTTCATGAATTTTACAACAGCTGATACAACCGTCTTTATTGGATACATCTTGATAGTAGTAGGTTTTGGATTTTGGATAGCCCGAAAAGGTGGAAATGATACTCCTAAGGACTATTTCCTAGCTTCTGGTGCCCTGCCCTGGTGGGCAGTTGGAGGATCATTAATTGCCTCGAATATTTCTACCGAGCAGATATTAGGCATGAATGGTTCAGGCTATGTCATGGGTATGGCTATCGCTGCATATGAACTTATGGCCGCATTGACATTATTAATAGTTGCTAAGTTTTTCATTCCTGTTTTTATAAAGAATGGGATATATACGATGCCACAGTTTTTAGAAAAAAGATATGATAATACAGTAAGAACGATTATGGCCTTCTTCTGGTTGGCTCTTTTTCTATTTGTGAACATTACATCTATATTTTATTTGGGAGGTTTGGCAATTCACACTTTGACTGGGTATAGCTTAATGTCAGGAATAATCTTTCTTGCACTGTATTCTGCAGTTTTCTCAATATTTGGAGGCCTCAAGGCCGTTGTGTGGACTGATGTGATTCAGGTGGTAGTTTTGATAATTGGTGGATTAGTAGCAGCTCATTTTGTCCTGGATGCTGTAAGTGGAGGTGGTGGATTCTTAGGAGGACTCAGCGCTTTAATGGAAAAAGCTCCTGAGAAATTTAATATGATTCTCGAAAAGGACCATCCGTCTTATCTCGATCTTCCTGGTATAAGCGTATTGATTGGTGGATTATGGATAGCTAACCTATATTACTGGGGTAATAACCAATATATCATCCAAAGAGCTTTGGCAGCTAAGAGCATAAAAGAAGCTCAAAAAGGTGTGGCATTTGCTGCAGTGCTAAAGTTATTAATGCCATTAATAGTAGTGATCCCTGGTATTGCTGCATTTGTCCTTCAAGCAGATATAGATAAACCTGATCAAGCCTTTCCTTGGGTTTTGAGTAATTTTGTTGGATCTGGATTTAGGGGACTAGTATTTGCGGCATTGGTTGCAGCTATTGGATCATCGATCAGTTCTATGGTAAATAGTGTCTCTACTATTTTCACTTTAGACGTTTATAAACCTCTCATCAGCCCAGATAAGAATGACCGACATTATGTAAATATTGGAAAAGCCGCTGCTGCTATCTCTTTAGGAGTTGGGGTTGTTCTAGCTCCTTTATTAGGAAATCTAGATCAAGTATTCCAATACATTCAAGAATACACCACATTCATTAGCCCTGGCGTAGTGGCCGTATTTATACTTGGTATATTTTGGAAAAGAGCAACATCTAGAGCTGCGTTAGCTGCAATTTTAATATCTGTTCCTCTTAGTTTCTTTTTAAAGGTTAATTTCCCTGAATTACCATTTATCGATAGATCTGCTTTCACTTTTCTATTTATTACCGCAATGATGGTAGTAATCTCACTTTTGGGTACTGAAAAGAATGGTCTGCCAAAAGTGCAAGATTCAATGTTCAGATGGATCATCATTGTTTTCATTATTATAATAAGCTTGCCATCAGGTATCAAATTTATTTTTGAAGATGGGAATGTGGGATCTTGGTTCGGATATTTAATAGTCGGAGCTTGCCTTGCGCTATTCGCTGCATTACTATTCGAAAGAAATGGAAATGATCAAAAAGAATTAATAGTAGATCAATCACTATTCAAAACTGATATGATTTTCAACATTTCTACATTTGTTGTTTCACTTATTTTAGCTTTGATATATATCGTTTTCTGGTAATATGTTATGTTTGCTGTCTCTAGCAAAAAATATTAATTCAGTAAACTGCAATCAAATAGATGAGGTTAATAAGATATGGTGATAAAGGGCGTGAAAAACCGGGCATTGAAATAGAAGGTACTCGCTTTGATTGCTCCAAAATGTTTAAAGATTGGGATAGAGAGTTCTTTAATGATAACGGGCTTCAAAAATTGGAGGATGCGCTTAAAAAGGCCAATATTCATCAAGTTAGAGGAATAGAAAGAGTGGCTTCTCCTATAGCCAGACCAGGAATGATTATTTGTGTAGGACTTAATTACTCTGATCATGCTAAAGAATCCAAAATGGAAGTGCCACCTGAGCCAGTATTGTTTATGAAAGCAACTAACACTCTGGCTGGTGCTCATGATAAAGTGCCTATTCCTAAAGGATCTGAGAAAGTAGACTATGAAATAGAACTTGGAATTGTGATCGGCCGAGATATATATCAGCTAGATTCAGAAGATGAAGCTGAAGATGCTATAGCAGGATATACCGTGGTAAATGATGTGTCAGAGCGTAACTATCAAATCAAGAAACAAGGTCAGTGGGTCAAAGGCAAATCATCACCTGGTTTCTGTCCTACTGGTCCATGTTTGGTTACTAAAGATGAAATTGATAATGTAGATAACCTGAAAATTACGCTCAAGGTCAATGACACTATAAGACAAGATAGCAATACCTCATTTATGGTATTCTCTCCTAAATACATTGTGAAATATATTTCCCAATACATGAAGCTAGAAGCTGGAGACCTTATTTGCACTGGCACGCCCTCAGGAGTGGCTCTTGGTATGAAAGAGGATGGTTACCTCAAGAAAGGAGATTTAGTAGATTTAGAAATTGAAAATATAGGAACCCTGAGTCATATGTTCGTCTAAAGTAGGCTTACCACCCTATTCCATAATCTTCTCCATGATTGCTGCTTCCTCCCCAGAATGTATTATGCTTCCAATCAAAGAAAACTGCATTTAGTGGTCCTGATGTTCTTCTCCCAAATTCCAATTTGTATCCTTTATCTTTTAATTCTAATCTAGTCCAATCTGGAACTTGATTATTAAGCAACATCAAGCCAGGCTTGATCTCATGATTTCCAAATGACCCATACATTTGAAAACTATTCATATTTGGGGCCTCACATGCTTGTTGCACATCCATACCAAATTCTATCATGTTAAGAAGAAACTGAAGAGTATTTTGATCCTGACTATCACCTCCTTGGACTGCAACGGAGATGAATGGCCTGCCATCCTTCATAACAAGTGTAGGTGTAAGAGTTGCTCTTGGGCGTTTACCAGGTTCAACGACGTTATAGGGGTTCTCTTCTTTATTCAATACAAAACTCTGCATTCTTTGGCTCAGACCTATTCCTGTCTTACCTGCCACTACCGCAGGAATCCACCCTCCACTGGGAGTTATGGAAACGACCCATCCTTCTTTATCTACGGCTTGGATTGAAGTGGTACCGGTATAGAATTCACTTTCTATCGGAAAATCTAAATTATTCTCATCTTTTTTGACTTTAAGTGATGAAACGTCTGCTCCCCATTTTTCCAATAAATCAGTAAATGGGTTGTTTTCTCCCTGACTAGGATAGGGATCTCCTGGTTTGACTTTAGGATCATTCTTCTCCCAATTAATTTCTTTTAATCTTTCTAGTGCATATTTTTTTGATAGCAAACCTTCCATTGGCTCTTTAGGTTCGAAATATGGATCTCCATAGTAGAAATCTCTATCTGCAAATGATAAATTCATGATTTGATATAATGCATGGAGATAGTTTGAAGAATTATATCCCATTGATTTAAGATCTAATTCTTCAGCCATGTTAAGAGCTTGAAGCAATACAGGGCTTTGCACCCAAGATGTTAATTTGTATACCTCATGACCTTTATAGTCTACCATATCAGGTTTTTCAATATACACCTGCCATTTATCTAAGTCCTCCATGGTAATAAGTCCTCCTTCTTCTTGAGTTCCTCTTACCAATTCTTCAGCTATATCTCCTCTGTAAAATCTATCATAGGCTGCGTAAATAGCTTCTTTTCTACTTTTTCCACCCTGTAGAGCTTTCTTTTCAGCTTGAACCAATTTGACGAGCATTTTGTGCAGATCTTCTTGGATGAATATTTCTCCTGGGTAGGCAGCACCTCGTTCTCCATCGGTTTCTTCCCAATGCGGTAAATAGACCTCTTTCGAATATTTTGATTTCGCAATTGAGTTTTTAAAACTTTCTATCCCATTAGCGGCCTGTGCTTCTATGGGATATCCTTGAGCCATATCCATTGCAGGAGCCAATACTTCAGCTAAACTCATACTACCCCACTCTGCGAGCATAGTCATCAACCCACCGGGAGTTCCAGGAGTTACTGCTGCCAATGAGCCATATCTTGGTGGATATTTCATGCCTTTATTCTTAAAGAATTCTGGAGTGGCTCCTGTTGGGGCTACCCCCAATGCATTTATTCCAATTACCTCTTTGGTCTTAGGATTGTAGATTAAAGCTTGAGTCTCTCCGCCCCAGCTAAGAACATCCCACATTGTAGCTGTCGCCGCTAACATTGCACAAGAAGCGTCCACAGCATTTCCTCCTTTATTGAAGATCATGGCACCTGCTGATGCGCCCAGAGGTTTACCCGTTATGGCCAACCAATCCTTGGCATGAAGAATGGGTTTTTGTGTCTTTTGTGCTTGAACCAAGCTGAACTTAAAAACCAAAAAGAAAAGAAATAACGAATAAGAAGATTTCATAAATTCACTTTTATACATTTTAAAAGTAATGAAAATGAAATGGTCAAATCTAATTTTCTCTAATATAAAAAGTGCCTTGACTCAGAATAGGATTATCTACTAATTTGGATTCAGACATACAAATCTTTTTGACCTCAATTTTATATCTTGCTAACTTCTTGCAATCAATTTTACTATCATGAATAAAAACACTGCATTTCTCTTCCTAATTCTATTGACAAATAGCCTCCTATCTCAAGATAATGATTCACTATTATGGACTATCGAGAAGCATATGGAATTCAAACGAATCTCCAATACGGACATGTCTGAAGACGGCAAATTTGTAGCTTATGAAGTTAGAGAGCCTGTAATGGCAGACGAAAAGTCGGAATATATAAGTCAAATATGGGTTGCATCTACCGATGGTAAAATTAATATTCAATACACTAGAGGGGATAAATCTAGTTACAGCCCATCATTCTCTTCAGACGGACAATGGCTGGCATTTCTTTCAGAAAGAAGTGAAAAGACACAACTTCATATTATGCGAGTCATGGGTGGTGAAGCTGAACAAATAACAAATGAAAAAAAAGGCATAGGAGCATTTCAATGGGCTCCTGATGGTAAAAGCATTGCATTCCTTAAAGCAGATGAGCAAACAGATGAGGAAGAGCGGCGAAAAAAAGAAATGCGAGATGTAATTGAAGTTGATAAGAACTTCAAATTTAATCATCTGTATACCATCAAAATAGATGGCCATAATATTCAAAGATTAACACAAGGAAATTTCCATGTGACAGGTTTTGATTGGTCACCAGATGGCTCTAAAATAGTCTTTGCTCATAAACCTGATCCTAAGATCAATACAAATAGAATAGAATCTGATATCTCATGGATAAGTAGCGATAGCAGCAAAATACATAGTCTAGTAAATCGCCCTGGCCCTGATCATTCTCCTCAATTTTCCCCTGATGGAGAGAAAGTTGCATTTCAATCTGAAGGTGGCAGTCCTCAGCCTATTGGACTTTCGGATATTTATGTGATTTCCCTTGAGAAAAACAAAATTGAATCTCTAATCCACACACCTGACCGTGCAGCTAATATATTGGGCTGGAGCGATGATGGAGAGCAAATCTATATTTCAGAAACGTATCATACATCAAGGGTGGCTCTTAGTATTCCATCTGATCCATCTTCCAAACAACCTTATCGCCTATTTACAGATCTAGAAGGAAATACTTCAAATGTGGATATAACAGGAACGAAAATGGCTTATGTATATGAATCCACAGATCAACCAGCAGAACTTTACATATCCGGCATTAATGGCAGCGCAAAAAAAGTTCTCAGCAATGTAAATAAGGATATTCAGATTCCAGAAATGGGAAATTCGGAAGTTATAAAATGGAAATCAAAAGGTGGAATGGAGATAGAAGGAATTCTCACTTATCCAGTCGGTTATTCTAAAGGGGATAAAGTTCCTTTGGCTTTGCAAATTCATGGTGGACCTGCTGGAGTATTTACCAAATCATTTACAGGAAATCCTTCAATATATATGACCCAATATTTTGCTCAAGAAGGTATCGCAGTACTCAGACCTAACCCACGCGGAAGTACAGGTTATGGAAAGGAGTTTCGATATGCAAACTTTAAAGATTGGGGATTTGGAGATTATGAAGATGTGATGAGCGGAGTGGATAAAGTAATCGAGATGGGAATCGCAAATCCTGATAAATTGACGGTAATGGGATGGAGTTATGGAGGATACCTTACGAGTTTTTTAGTCACAAGAACCAATCGTTTTAAAGCAGCAAGTATGGGAGCAGGGCTTCCAAACCTGATAAGCATGACAACAACTACAGATATTCCTGACTATCTAGTAGGCCATATGGGTTCTGAAGTGTGGGATGACTATGATACTTACGAAAAGCATTCTGCTATGTATCGAATAAAGAATGTAAAAACACCTACTCAAGTGATTCATGGAGCCAATGATCTTAGAGTTCCTTTTACTCAAGGCCAAGAATTTTATGTGGCATTGAAAAGAAGAGGGATTTCTACAGAAATGCTTGTGCTACCTCGTACTCCACATGGCCCAAGAGAGCCTGGGTTGTTGATGGAAGTTACTCCACGCATTATGAATTGGTTTTGGAAACATTTACAAGTAAAACCTTAACTTCTGACTAGTTTTTATTACTACTTAAAAACACAAATTTCTTGTCACTAAAAAAACCGTCACGAAAACCAAAGATTTAAAAAAGAATCTTTCACGCCGCAAAATGATTAAAACAGAAGGATTAACTAAATCTGTAGCTGGAGAAGTAGGGAGTGCAAATATCACTTGTAATACGATTTGCCCTACAGCATTCGCTACTCCAATGATAGAGAATGAGTTTGTCAGAAATCTTTGGAATCCATCAAATCCGACATCTGAAGGAATAAATGAGACTTTTAAAGATTGAAGTCATTTATTACCACTGGGCATGCTAGATCCAACTGAAATAGCTAATGCTACTGTATTTTTATATATTGATAAGGCTAATGCAATTACTGGTATTGCCATGGATGTTGCTGCTGGAAGTACGGCTAGAAATAGCGCATGAGTCTTAACATCTGTCAACTTAGATTGTTTGGAGACTCATGAATGAGCTGCATTTCAATTCATCTGAAAAACTATTTCAGTTTACTCTGAGTTGTCAGGATGTTATGTGGTATTGAGCAAAGATCCATTGTCCTCATTCTTCGATTTAGGTTTGCTATGGGTTATGTCGAAAACAAGCATTTGATATATTTTGTGTCTTCTAGATTCGCTTGGTTTTGCATGACAATAAAGATGTAAAAACCTTGAAATCAAAGTCCTTAGTTTGAAATGATAAAAAATGGTGAACTGAATTAACTTTTTGCTTTTCAATGGAGACGTTAGAAAATGAGTTTCAAAATCATAATCTAAAGATTACTGTCGAGTAGTTATGGCTTCCAAAAAGAAGATGAAGTTAAATGAATGCTGCAACTTTTTTATGAAGTCACAATATGCCTTTTACTTTTATGGCGAGGATGAAATTTGGCTGTCACGGCTAGTGATATTAAAAAGTATATGGCAACAACAATTGTGGACATTCCAAATGTTTCATTTAATGTAAACCAATCACTTGTGTTATATAGAATCCAAAAGCCTATTGTACATTTCACAATTTCAAAAGGTAAGGCGATCCAACTTCTATCCATTAATGAAGTATATGCAAAAACAGAAATTCCGAATACCAACCCATAAAGTAAAAGACCAGAATAGTCCATCACAGGTAGGATTTGTAGAAAATGAAACTGAATTGCAATATGCAAGATCACTTGGATGAAAAACCAAGTGATTAAAAAAGGAGTTGTTTCTGTTCTGTATTTGATTTGTGTTTTGGCATCTTCTACATAAGTAACTGGATATTTTTCGGTTACATCTGCCGGTCTCCACCCTGTCTTTTTGTACCATATTTTAATCTTGTCAGTAATCTTCTTAGTATTCCAAGTATCCTTTATAAGTTGAGTAATGTGCATAAAGTTGATCAGAAAAGGATTCCAGCTCTGAGCAGCTTTTTTGATTCCATATACAGGAGGATTATCTAAAGTCTCTTCTTGAAATGTTCCAAACAATTTATCCCAGATGATAAAGATTGCAGAATAGTTTTTATCAATATATTCAGCATTGATGGCATGATGTACTCTGTGATGTGCAGGAGTCACAATGATCTTTTCTAAGATACCCATTCGAGTGATCAATCTGGTATGATACCAAAACTGTGCAAAGCGGTGAAGAGGAGCTATTACGGCTACTACCATTGTGGGCACACCTAACATGGCGATAGGTATGTATAGAAAGAAGTATAATTCTATAAAACCTGAAATGGGTTGACGCATTCCAGCAGATAGGTTAAATTCTTCACTGCTGTGGTGTATTAAATGTCTATTCCATAAAAAGTTGATTTCATGTGCCCAACGGTGCCTCCAATAGTAGGCAAAATCAAATCCCACGAAGGCCAAAATATAAGCCCAAGGGCTCACTTTCATTTCGAAAAGTGATAAGTGATCAAACATCCATTCGTAACTCATGATCACGATAGTAAGTTTTAGCAATGCCTTAGTATTATTGGTAATTCCAGAACTCATACCGCTAATAGCATCCATTGGATTATATACTTTCTTTTTCATTAATATGCTTACAATCCATTCTATGATGAGTAGACTGAAATATATAATCAGAAGTATTTTGAATGCATTAGCATATGTTGTCATAACTCAATATATAATGAAAGAGAAAAGATATAGATGACAAAGAGGAAGATCAATATCTATGGTTAATAAAATCGAGAACAAAAAGCTTTTGAAAGGTAAAACACTAGAGTAAAACAATTGTCGTGATCTCTATGCTGTAATACAATCTTACAGATTTCACCAGATAGCATTATTGCGTTATGGTAATATATAGATTCGTTATGATTTTGCTGAATGGATGATTCAAGAACAAATGAATAAAATTAGTCTTGAGGCTATAACCAGTTTAAAACGACTTTTCCGATGCTCTTTCTTTTTTCTAAATATGCATGGGCTTCTGCTAATTGATCAGCTGAAAACTCTTTACCGACGATCGGATCAATAACTCCATTTTCATACAGTTTCACGACTTCATCAATGCAGTGTTTGAATATCTGCTTTCTGTGATCTGCGATTCTTAACATATTTACGCCACAAATACTTTTAGAATTGAGAATCAATTGAATAGGAGAAAAGAATCCAAACCCTCTAGCCATATTGATTGTAGACAATAAATTTCCTTTTCCATTCTTGAGAGAACTTGCTGATCCTATAAAGGCAATTTTGCCTCCTGGACCTAATAGATTATATCCTTTTTTAAAAGGTTTTCCTCCTAGACTGTCGAATACAACATCAATTCCTTCACCATACATATCATGAGATTTGATGATTTTTTCGAAGTCCTCTGTAGTATAATCAATTGGGCAATCGACTCCTATTTTTATGAGATGGTCTTGTTTAGAAGAAGAAGCAGTACCATAAATATAACAGCCTTTAGCTTTGGCCATTTGAACCAATATAGTCCCTACTCCACCTGCTGCTGCTTGTATCAATACTTTATCTCCTTTGTGCAGCTGAAGGCATTCATATGCACAATAATATGCTGTACATGCCTGAGTCGCCAATGCCGTGGCTTTACCAAAATCAAGATCGTTAGGAATGCGAGCTACACCTTCTTTCATAGTGATAACTTCTTCTGCATATCCACCAAATCGAGTGAGTGCAACTACTCTATCTCCCACTTTACAGTCCGTGACGTTCTGACCTACTTCAGATACTATCCCTGCTACATCGTAACCAATTACTGTCGGAAGTGGTGGGCAATCTTGATATAGGCCTCTTCGGGCCAATACATCGGCAAAATTTAGTCCAAAACTATGAACTTTAATCTTTACATCATCAATTCCTAGACTTGGTAAAGAATGATCTCTAAGTTCAAATGCTTTGTCTGAGTCCGTATTTTTCGTGAGGTAGTATGCTTTTGACATATTTGTAATTATGCATCAAATAACTACAGAAAAACCGACAATGCCATGTTTTGATAGTGTGTTTATTATTAGTCTTCTTTCTTGTGAAGATCTAACTGGACCTAATAGGACTTTATATAACTTTTGACTATCACTTCCTGTACTAGTAGATTCTATAACCAATACATCTTTAGTGTTTTGAGCAAGTTTAGTTTTTAGTTTATCTGCATTGAGAACATTCCTAAAAGCTCCAGCTTGTAGATACTCGAGTTTTCCTTGAGTAGTGGGTTTGATCTTTTTAACTTTTTCTCTTTTTATGGTTTTTTTAGAGACCTCTTCACTTGCATAGACTTTTTGAACGGATTCCTTTTCAGATGGGATTTTTGCTATTGTCATTTCTGATTCGGTATGATCAATGGTCTGAATTGACTTTTCTTCTACTCCTGTCAATATACCTATCATATCTTCAGCTACCTTCTCATTGAGTTTTGGGTAAGAATCAGACTCTTTATCTTTTTCATTTAGCTCAATGGTTTTTGCCAGTGTTGTTTCACCTGCTACTGTTTCCAATACTTCCTCATTGGGATTAACCATTCCATATTGCACTGATTTAGCTTTCATCTCCGCATACGTATTTTCCTTAACTTCTATCCTGCCTGATTGAAATGTTGCGCTTGATTTTACACCTTGATGGTTTAGCGAATTTGTCGATTCAGGTGCCGCAACGGCTATTTCATTGTAAGAAATATCTAAAAAATTATATAACTCGTTCTTGGTCAATGCGTCTTCTGACATAGAAATCACTTTACCCAATGAATTAATGATCTGAAATGTAGGCACGCAGCAGATATTATGCTTTTCAAGGATTTTTGTTGATTCTATTTCATCACGATCAATAGCCACTGTTATATACTTTTCATTCATCTTATCTACTAAATAAGAATCACTGGATATAGATTTTTCAAGTATTTGACAGGGTAAACATCCTTCCGCTGTATAGTAAATGAACATGAATTTTCCCAAATCCGTTGAGGCTTTTTCTGCTAGAGATATGCTTTTTGATGAAAATTGAAATGAGTCTAACGTATTAGTTATAAATATTGATGTAGCTGTTGTAAATAGGAGGAGTAACGTTTTCATAATTCTTTTTTTCTCAGAAGGTATTGAATTCCACTGGTGTTGAAATTGAATAAAAACACCAGAAAACGCCATAAAGAAAGTAAAACAACTTGAAATTTTATACAGAAAATGCTATTTAAGTTGCTGATATACAGTAAGTTATATTCTTTTTTTAACTCATTCGATAAAAGTTCATATATATTCCTTTGACTATCAAATGGTCCTATTGATTAGTGGATACTAGATCGCAAAATAGGATCAGTAATTAGAAGGGTGAAAATGGAATCAATATTTTATTGATGCCTCTTTTCTAAAATATGGCAGACATCATCAAGACAATATCCTTTTGCTTCAAGAAGTACAAGGTAATGGTACATGAGGTCTGCAGCTTCATTTAGAAAGAGTTCTTCGTTGTCGTCTTTAGCTTCAATTACAATTTCAACTGCCTCCTCTCCTACTTTTTGAGCCACCTTATTGATCCCTTTTTTAAATAGCTGAGAGGTATAGGATTCGTCGTTTGGATTTAAATGCCTGTCTTTTATTACATTTCCTAAATGAGTAAGAAAATGTACTCCAGAAGAATTATTAGCTTGATCCCAGCAGGTATCACTTCCTGTGTGACAGGTAGGACCTTGCGGCTGTGCTGTAATAAGTAGCGCGTCATTATCACAATCAGATGCAATGGAGACCAAGTTCAAAAAGTTTTTACTCGTTTCTCCTTTTGTCCATAATCTCTGTTTAGACCTGCTAAAGAATGTCACTTTTTTACTTTCTATAGTTTGATTTATTGCTTCCTCATTCATATATCCTTGCATCAAAACGACTCGTGTAGTGGCATCCTGAATGATTGCAGGTATTAGACCAGTGTTCTCATCAAATTTGAGTTTTTGTATGTCTATTATCATGGTCTAATGTTGTTTCCTTTTTTAATCAAATAATTCTTTAAATCTGGTATTTCTATTTCACCAAAATGAAAAATACTAGCTGCAAGTCCAGCACTTGCCATGCCATCATTGAATGCTTCATGAAAATGTTCCATATTTCCTGCCCCTCCAGAAGCAATAACAGGAATACTCAATAATTCGTCCATATAAGCTAAAGCTTCCAGAGCAAATCCAGCTTTTGTACCATCGTTATCCATCGATGTAAAAAGAATCTCACCTGCTCCTAAATCTTGTACTTTTTGTACCCATTCAAATAAATCCAAATCAGTAGATCTTGTGCCTCCATGAGTATGGATCAGCCACTTTCCATTTACTTGTTTTCCATCTACCGCTACTATGGTACACTGAGAACCAAAAGCATCAGAAATTCTTTTTACGACTAATGGGTCTCTTACTGCGGCAGAATTTATACTCACTTTGTCCGCTCCATTCTTGAGTATTTTTTCTACTCTATTCACTTCACTTATTCCTCCACCTACTGCAAAGGGAATATTTATGCATTCACCAACTTTTTTTACTAAATCATAGATAGTCTCTCGTTCCTCTAATGTGGCTGATATATCTAGAAATACTAACTCATCTGCTCCTGCATTAGAGTATTTTTGTGCCAACTCAACAGGATCTCCCGCATCCTTTAATTCTACGAAATTGATACCTTTTACAGTCCTACCATTCTTAATATCTAGACATGGTATGATACGTTTCGCTACCATTATGCCATTTCGTTTACTAAATCCTCAATACTTAAGTGGCCTTCATAGATGGCCTTCCCTATAATAGCGCCATCACAGCCTAACTCTCTTAAAGTATAGATCTCGTCCAGGGTTGTCACACCACCACTTGCAACTAATTTTATTCGAGGAAAATTCTCTAATATTGTCTTGTACATTTCTATAGAAGATCCTTCGAGCATTCCATCTTTAGAAATATCCGTACAGACAAAATATTTCGCTCCATTATCCACATATTCATCGATAAATTCCATTAGATCTCTATCTGAATTTTCCTTCCATCCACTAACGGCAATTTTTCCATCCTTAACATCTGCACTAATTATAATTTTATCTCTGCCATATTGATTGATCCAAAATTTAACAAGGGCTGTATTTCTTACTGCTAGACTTCCAATATTCACTTGCTCTGCCCCTGCTGTCAAGGCAGAAAGCAATGAGTTTCTATTCTTTATACCTCCTCCAAAGTCTACTTTTAAAGAAGTTTCAACAGTAATTGAGTTGAGTACCACTAAGTTCTTTGGTTCATTTGCTTTTGCCCCATCTAGATCTACAAGATGTAAGTATTTGATTCCTTTCTTCTCAAAATCCATAGCAACATGAACAGGACTTTCGTCATAGATTTTTTTCTGATTATAATCTCCTTGTGTAAGCCTTACACACTTTCCATCAATGATGTCTATAGCTGGTATGATTCTCATAATTCTACAAAATTTTTAAGGAGCCTCTCTCCAATAGGCCCACTTTTTTCAGGATGAAATTGGACACCAACAAAGTTGTCTCTACAAATCGCTGCCGAGTATGATATACCATAATTGGTCGTACAAATGCTATGTTCATTTTGTGGCATGTAGTAGCTGTGAACAAAATAGACAAAGGAGCCGTCATTTATGCCAGCAAATACAGGATGATCAGATGTTTTATGTATCCTATTCCAACCCATATGTGGCACTTTCATAGCATTACTATCAAATTCGAACCTTTGTACAATGTTATCAACAATCCCTAATGCTTGTGTCGGGCCTTCTGTACTCATACTTGCCATTAGTTGCATACCTACACATACTCCTAAGAAAGGTTGCTTCGCTGCCTTAAGTACATCTGTTAGATTTCTTTTTTCCAGGTTATCCATGGCGGCCTTGGCATGACCTACACCTGGAAGTATGATCTTATCAGCTTTTTCAATATCCAAAGGATCTGCTGTCAAAATATGGTCAATATTAAGCCTATTGAGGGCATTGATTACTGAACAGGTGTTCCCCGCATTGTAGTCCACAATTGCAATCATAAACTTCCTTTAGTACTTGGAATACTCACATCTGAGAGGTCTCTATATTTAGCCAGTTTAATGGCTCGAGCAAATGCTTTAAAGATGGATTCTATCTTATGATGTTCATTGTCCCCTTCGCATTTTATATTCAAATTACATAAGGCATTATCGGCAAATGATTTGAAAAAATGATAGAACATTTCTGTAGGCATTTCTCCTATTTTGTCTCTTTTAAATTCTACATCCCATACAATCCACGGCCTTCCTCCAAAGTCAATAGCAACTGTCGAGAGGCTATCGTCCATTGGTAAACAAAAGCCATATCTCTGAATTCCAGTCTTTTTTCCCAATGCTTCTTTAAAAGCAGCTCCTAAAGCTATTGCTGTATCTTCAATAGTATGGTGCTCATCCACTTCAAGGTCACCATCTGTCTGAAGGAATATATCCATGCCTCCATGTTTGGATAATTGATCTAACATGTGATCAAAGAAGTGCAAACCTGTATTGATATCTGATATTCCAGACCCGTCAAGATTCAATCTTAGATTGATCTTCGTTTCATTTGTGGTTCTTTTTAAATTTTGGGTTCTGTCTAGTGCTGTTAAATGAGTATAGATGTCTTTCCAGCTATTAGTTTTAAGCGCAATTACCTCTTCTGGTAGTTTGTCAATATTTTTGCCATCGTTGTAATCTTCATGAATAAATATTCCTTTGGCACCAATGTTTTTAGCCAGCTGAGCGTCTGACCATCTATCTCCTAATACAAAGGAATTATCCAGGTCATAACTGCCATTCATATACTTTTTAAGCATTCCAGTATTAGGTTTTCTATTTGGAGAATGATCGTCTTCGAAGCTTCTATCTATTAAAACATCAGCCCATGGAATTCCTTCTCCTTCTAATGTATCCATCATCAGATTGTGATAAGGCCAAAATGTATTCTCCGGATATGAATCAGTACCCAAGCCATCTTGATTCGTGACCATTACAAGTTCGTAATTTAGTTCGCTGACTATTTTAGACAGATATTTTAATGCCTCGGGATAAAATCTCAACTTATCTATAGCATCTACCTGATAATCACTTTTGGGCTCCAGGATGACAGTGCCATCTCTATCTATGAAAAGTACTTTCTTCATTTACTAAAGGATTTTATAAGGTTTAGCATTCTTATATTTTCATCACTTTTTCCTATTGTCAATCTTAAACATCCTGAACATAAAGGCGCAGCCGTACGATCTCTCACAATTATACCTTCTGATTTCAACAACTCATAGATTTCTTTTGGGTGCTGAAATTGTACCAATATGTAGTTGGCTTCACTATTGTGAACTTTGATGACTGATTTACAGTGTTTTAATTCAGATTCGAGCCACTTTCTTTGTGATATAATTTTGTTCACTATTGATTCATGGCTTTCTACATCTTCTAATAGTTTTAATGCCCTATTTTGAGATAGTTGATTTACATTGTAAGGAGGTTTAATCTTATTCAAGAAATGGACTATCTCTTTATTCATAAACCCCAGCCCTACTCGTAGTCCTGCCGCTCCCCATGCTTTTGACATGGTTTGTAATACAACAAGATTGTCAAAACGATCTAACCTAGAAATCATTGAGGAGTGATCAGAAAAGTCAATATATGCTTCGTCAATTATAACAATTCCTTTAAAGGAATAACAGATTTCATTCAAGTCAGAAAGGGAGAATATATTTCCCGTTGGATTATTGGGACTGCAGAGGAAAAGTAGCTTGTCACTGCTTTTTACATTAGATAGAAGATCTGTTACATCTATAGAAAAGTCATCTCTTAGACTTGAATAATGAATGTCGACTGCATTGATACTTGCACTCACTTTGTACATCCCATAACTAGGAGAAAGTGCATAACAAGTATCTTTGTAAGGCTCGCAAAAAACCCTGAAGAGTAAATCTATGATTTCATCCGATCCGTTCCCAATAAAAATTTGATCTGAACGGACACCCTTAATCTTTGCAACCTTTGTCTTTAACAGTCTTTGATATGGATCTGGATATCGATTAATATCGGTGTCATATGGATTTTCATTAGCATCTAAGAGTACATAATCCATTCCCCAAAATTCATCCCGTGCCGAGCTGTAAGGAGCCAAAATTTTCACATTCTCTCTAACTAATTCCTCGATGCCCATCACAAGTTGTTTAGTCTGATTTCAACGGCTCTTGCATGTGCTTCTAGTTGTTCTTCTCTTGCCATAGTCATAATAGTATCACCCAAGTTTTGAATTCCTTTTTTACTTAACTTTTGAAAGGTGATTTTTTTCACAAAAGCATCAAGATTCGTACCGCTATATGATTTAGCATATCCACTTGTCGGAAGTGTATGATTAGTGCCTGAAGCATAATCACCTGCACTTTCAGGGCTATAATTACCAAGAAAAACTGACCCTGCATTCTTAATCAGCGGGATGTATTGATCTGAATGGTTTGAAGCAATGATGAAATGCTCTGGAGCATAGTTATTTATAAAATCAAATGCTTTATTCTTATCCTCAATAATGAGAGCAACACTATTTTGAAGGCATTGCTTTATGACTTCTTTTCTTGGCAATGAAGCGGTTTGAGTTATGACATGATTTACTGTCTCAGTAGCTACTTTTTCATTTGAAGCAACTAATACAACTTGACTGTCTACCCCATGCTCAGCTTGTGAAAGAAGATCAGCTGCGACAAAAGACGGTTGTGCTGTTTCATCAGCATATACTAAAACCTCAGAAGGACCTGCTGGTAAATCAATGGCTAATCCATATTTCTGTGCTTTTTGTTTTGCAGCCGTAACATATTGATTGCCTGGGCCAAAAAGCTTATTTACTTTTGGAATAGATTCAGTACCTATTGTCATTGCGGCAATGGCTTGACTTCCTCCAACTCGATATATTTGACTGATTCCACAGAGGTTTGCTGTATAGATAGTTGCTGGATGAATTTCTCCATTACTCTGAGGAGGACTGCATAAAATAACATTTTCACACCCTGCTATAGAAGCAGGAATGCCCAGCATAAGGACAGTGGAAAACAATGGTGCTGTTCCACCGGGAATGTAAAGGCCAACAGATTCAATAGCACTTGTACGTTGAAAACACTCTACTCCTTCAGTTGTGATTACACTTAAATCATTCATCACTTGAGCGTCATGAAATGTTTTGATGTTTTGGTAAGCAATTTGAATAGCCGATTTGAGTGATTCAGAGAGTTGATTTCCTGCATTCTTTATTGTTTCTCCGCTTACTTCTAGTGAAGCTAAGTCTACACTGTCAAACTGTTTAGTGTAATTTACTATGGCTTGATCTCCTTGTTCAGAAACATTCGTAAATATATCATTGATTACATTTTCTAATTGCTCCGTGTTTATACTTGGTCTTTTGAGTGAAGCTGCTAATTGTTCGTCATTTGGACTGTTAATGATCTTCATTACATTACCATTTTTTCAATTGGTGTAACAATTATTCCTTGAGCACCTAATTTTTTCAATTCGCTTATTACCGACCAAAAATCATTTTCACTTATCACAGAATGAAGAGAGCTCCACCCCTCTTCAACCAGAGGAAGAACCGTTGGACTTTTGAGCACTGGTAAAATATTACTCACTTCTTGTATTTTATCATTGGGTACGTTCATTAAAATGTACTTATGACTCTGAGCTTTTTGTACTGATTGAATTCTAAAAACTAATTCATCTATCAGTTCTCTCTTTTTTAACAAGGCGGTTTCATTGACCGCAATTGTAGCCTCTGAGAATAGCATTACATCTTTCTCTTCTAGTCCATTTTTGAAAAGTGTACTCCCAGATTCCACTAGATCACATATAGCATCAGCTAAACCTATGTTTGGAGCTATTTCCACAGATCCTTGAATAAAATGAATCTCTGCTTTTACATTGTGTTCATCTAAAAAGGATTGTAAAGAATTAGGATATGATGTAGCAATTTTTCTGCCTTCTAATGATTTTACTCCATTATACCAGTTATTGTCTTTAGGTACAGCAATGGAGAGACGACACTTTTGAAACCCGAGATCCATAATGGTTTTTAATTCAGGAGCTTTCTCCTTTATGGTGTTCTGACCCAGAAAACCCATATCTGCTACACCATTCGCCACATATTTTGGAATATCACTGTTTCTTAGAAACAGAAGATTTGCATCAAAATTTCTAACTTTTATTTTAAGTTGATCACGACTGTTGTGGATAGAGAATCCACATTTTTTAAGTAATCCAATGCAATCATCGTACATTCTTCCTTTCTTCTGTACCGCTATGTTGAGTTCGTTCATCTTATAATTCTTTAAATGAAAAAAGCTCCCTTGAGACCAAGCGAGCTTTATATTTTAATATCACATCAGGCTTAATCTTTAGATTGGAGCTTTATTGTGATGATGATGTGTCATTATATTTTGTAAATGAGTTGCGAATATATAACAATTACTTTTAGAGGTGCAAATGACTTTTCAAAATATGTTTTAGTCTTATTCACTTTTCCAATTAGCCTTTCTTTTTTCTACAAAAGCTGCTGCTCCTTCTTTAAAATCTTCAGTTATAGAAAGTTTTGAAAATGAAGTTATTTCTTGTGTATATCCATTTGCATTTTTGTCAAAATAACTATTTACACATTTAATGACTTCCGAAACTGCAAGAGGAGACTTTGTGCCGATCGTTTTAATTAATTCTTTTGCTTTTTCTACCTCTTCACCATGTGGCACCACATGATTGGCAAGTCCAAGACGTAAAGCTGTTTCAGCATCAATCATTTCAGTCGTCATCATCAATTCTAGAGCTTTAGCTTTACCAATCAATTGAACAAGCCTTTGTGTACCGCCATATCCAGGTATAATACCAAGATTAACTTCAGGTTGCCCGAATCGAGCTTTATCACCAGCTACTCTCATATGACATGCCATAGCAAGCTCACAACCTCCTCCAAGAGCAAAACCATTAACTGCTGCAATTACAGGTCTTTGAAAGTTCTCTATGCTGAAATAAATGTCATGAACTTTTGATCCACGTTCTGTTGCTATTTCTTTTGTCAATCCTGAAAATTCCTTAATGTCGGCTCCAGCAACAAATGCTCTTTCTCCAGCACCGGTTATGATTACTCCATCGATTTGAGAAATGTCCGATTCATTCTGAAAAAAATGCTCCAATTCATTGAGCACGCCCTGATTCAAAGCATTTAAGGCTTTGGGTCTGTTTATGGTAATGGTTATTATCCGATCCTCCTTTTCTAATATTATATTCTGGTAATCCATATTCTTTTTGAAATTGTTTTTTGCAATGATAAATAATTGAATCATCCAATTTGGTTAAACAATTAAAAGATAAATACCAGACACTAAATGGTTCCATTCATTTTAAGCTTTTCATATTACAATTATTCACATATAAATGATGAACAAATTGGAGTTTTATGAAAAAATGAACTACATTTAAATTATATCCTTTATATAGATAAAGGAAGTAATTGTTGAAATTATTTAATCACTATAAATATTTGATTCATATGGATATTAAAGTAGAAAGAAACGAATTGGAAGGAAATACAGGATTTGAGAACGTAGTAAGAGGAAAGCTATCCAAATATTTTTCCAATTATCCTTTTCTGGAATCAATAAGAGTGTTTTTTAGAGGCAAGAAGCATAAGTACAAAAAGATAAAGCTTCAGGCCAGACTTAAAGGGAAAGATGTTTTTGCAGAGGCTAATGGGCATAATCATGAATTTGCACTAGAACAGGCCACACAAAAGCTTTATACCCAAGTAGAGAAATATAAATCCAAACATTATTCGCGGAAATAAAATAAAGAGTGAAAATATAAGGCTGTGATCATCGATCATGGCTTTTTTTTTTGTCTAATTTTTCTTAAATCAGTTTTCTTTACTCTCAATTTAATATTTCAGAAATTCATCTTTCAATCATACGATCATGGACAAATTATTCTACACAGAAGAACATATCCTTTTTAGAGACAGTCTGAGAGACTTTGTAAAGGCTGAAATCACACCTCATATCACCAAATGGGAAGAAGAGGGAAAAGTGGATAGAGGCGTGCTAAAGAAGGCAGGAGAGATGGGTTTCTTAGGCCTGGAAGTAGATGAAAAGTACGGTGGAATGGGGCTTGATTTTATGTATAGTGCTGTTCTGTGTGAGGAAATTGCTCAGACTGGTGGTTCACCAGGATTTTCTACAGTGATTGCTTCTCATTCGTATTTAGCTATGAATTACTTGGTTAATGCTGGTAGTCCATTCATTAAAGAGAAATATCTGGTACCTAGTGTTTCCGGTGAAAAGATTGGATCTCTGGGTATGACTGAGCCATTTGCAGGTTCAGATTTGAGAGCACTGAGGACTACAGCTAAAAGAGATGGCGATTTCTATATTATCGATGGTTCGAAAACATTTATCTCTAATGGTTACTATGGAGACTATTGTGTAACGGCATGTAAGACTGGAGAAGGAATCTCGATGATCATTATTGATCTGGATAGTGAAGGTGTATCTCGTTCCAAATTGGATAAAGTTGGTATAAGGTGTTCAGATACTGCTGAATTAGCGTTTAATAATGTAAAAGTTCCTGTAGAAAACCTCATTGGTGAGGAGGGCAAAGGGTTCTACTACATGATGGAGAGCTTACAGGAAGAAAGGTTAACATTAGCCATAGCCAATATTGGAACGATGAGATATGCTCTTGATCTCACCCTACAATACATTTCAGAAAGAAAGGCATTTGGAAAATCAATTAACCAATTCCAAGTTCTTCGACATAAAATAGCCGAACTAGAAACAGAGTGGTCCGCTTGGAAAACTTTTTCAGATCATACTAGCTATAAACTATCACAAGGTGAACATGTAGTGAAAGAATGTTCGATGCTTAAGCTCAAAACTTCGGACCTTCTTAATAAAATGGTATATGATTGTTTGCAAATGTTTGGTGGATACGGATTCATGGAAGAGTATCCTATTGGAAGGTTGCATAGAGATGCTAGAGTTATACCTATTTATGGAGGTACCTCTGAGATTATGAAAGAGATTATATCAAAAATCGTTGTTGATAACAAAAACTATAAACCTGCCTATAAGAAGGTTTAGTTTTTTTGGATGAACAAAGAGTCATATCCGTAGAATAGAGCTTTAATTAATTCCATTTTTCAGTCAAACCTTTTTTGACATTTATTTTCTATTCAAGACCTCCGTTCTCTCTAAATTAGCCTCTACATCTGTTCTTTCAAACCATGCATCTCTCATTTTCTTTTGAGAAAACATTTCCAATTGATCTCCAACATGGGAGTCACCTTTTTGTGTCGCATTCCCGTAGGTCAATAAGACTTTTGCTTTTGGTCGGTCGCCAAATTCAATCACAGCGACATAAGTGTCACCTGCAACAGCATAATTAGTCAAAGCTTCTGGAGTTCCAGGTTTAGCTAAAGGAGTGTAATAAACCGTTCTAAACTCTCCTAGCCAGCCATGCCCACCATTGCCGGGTACCATTTTGTCTCCTATTTTCAACTTATTGACATCGCCCCATCTTACATTAATTTTACCATAGTTTTCTTTCATTTCTGATGCAACTTTTTCTAGTGCAACAAGTGCAGCATCTCCATCTTTTAATCCATCAGGTGTAGTATCTGGAGCATCTAAAGACCAATCTTTTTCGAAGTAATGATTGCCATAAGGCCTGCCACCACTAATACGCAATAGCCAATTTGCAAATAACACACCTCCTTCTGAATTAACTTCAGCTCGCATATCCCATTTTTTCAAGACCTCAAAGGCCTCCTTCTGAATGGCGCTCATTTCTCCATGTTCCAGAGACAACAAATCATCCATCAATCTATCTGCAATCTCCATTGTAGTGCTGTGTTTGTATGCCACCAATTCATCAAAAGTGACTGATTCATCAGCCATCATAATGTGTGCAGAACGCTGAGGTCTGAATTCCATTTCTAGCGGGGCCATATATGATGGATAATCATCAGGATTGATTTCTATTGGAATAGTAGAAGTGTAGGGAGGGTCATTAGCATTTTGAAGCCATCCAGATTTTGGATTTAAAAGTTTAGGCATTTCCTCATAAGTGTGGTATGTATTCCAAATGAATTTAGATTCATCTCCCGGTACCTCGCCACTCCAAAATTCCCAATCACCTTCGATTCTCTCTGGCACATATCCTGCAAAGTGGTAAAATATATTCCCCATTTTGTCTGCATACATCACATTGAACATGGGAAGATCATTCGCTTTAAGAACTGTTTGGAATTCTTCTAAAGTTCTGCTTTCTCCCATTTTTTTCCATTGATGAGTCATGTGCCCGGGGTCTTTTATTCTAGCCAATCTTAGTGCGATAGCTTCATTATCACTTTCTCTAACTATTGGGCCATGATCAGAATGTTTTACTTCAAGTTTTTTGATTGAATAATTACCATTCTCCTCTAAAATTTCTATGTCATAATTCCTTTTTGTAAAATGCTTTGTCTCTCTATCTAAAATATAACCATCGCCATCTAATTTCAGCTTGTACAAGTCAGCTGCATCTAAAGTATTAACAGTATGGCTCCATCCCAAATGCTCATTAAAAGCGATGCCAAGTGTAGGCAGGCCTATCAATGTAGAACCATATATACTATAATCATCTGTATTCAAATGGGCTTCATAGAATAACCATAAATCGTTGTATTGAAGGTGCGGATTTGCAACTAACATTGCTTTTCCTGAAGTTGACCTCTCAGGACTAACGGCCCAGGTGTTAGACCCCATTTCAATGTTTTGTGCATTGGCTAATTCTCTATTTCCAATGAACTCAACATAAAAATCCCGGAGGGAATGAGCATAAACATCTGTTTCTAAAATAGGAAGTATTCCTCTGAGGTTTTCCTCAATATGTTCAGGATGTTCGACAGCATATGAATTGATACCATCTACAAAATCAGATAAAACTGATTTCTCTTCATCATAAAGTTGGGAATAATGACTTTTAGCCAAACCTGGAATACCAAGTGTATGTAGTTTCTCAGTTAGTTCCAATGCACTTTCACCTAAATATTTTGGAGCCTCTCCCCTAGCTTCTGCATATAATTTCATTAGTAAATCACCATGACTATGCATTTGAGCCCACCCCATTTGATAGTACAGGTCACTTTCATTTGTAGCATATATATGTGGAACGCCCCAAGTGTCCCAAAGAATTTCAGACTTGGTGATTTTGGATGTAAGTCCAGCACTACAAGAATTGAGAATTATGCTCGTAAATGTTACGATGACTAACCGAAATATATTTTTTATCATGAGAGGTAGGTTTTAAGTGAAACAAAATACGGATTTGTTGAGCGTTGAGATTGAAATACCTATTAACTTGCTCTAAAGAAGCACTCAACACTTCTATTATTTGGAAGATAGACACTCGCTTAACTTAGGAAAAATGAAGTAGATCGCTGAATAATTTTGGGTGATTTACGATTGAATTCGATCTTGTCTGTGCAGTTTCAATTTCTAAAACAAATTCAATTGCCCATTGTCATCCTTCTCTCCTATTTTGTCTTTAAAATTAGACATTGTCAACCCAATTAATCTTATCTTCTTAAAATCCTTTTCATTCTCTGCTAATAATGAAAAAGCAATTGACTTTATTTCTTCATGATTGTTTACAATGTATGTTTTTGACCTACTTCTGGTGAGAATTTTAAAATCATGTGTTTTAAGTTTAAGAGTAACTGTTCGACCGTATGATTTGTTCTTCTGAAGTCTTTCAAAGAATTTTTCAAGGATATTATTTAAGACGGGTGTGATTTCCTCAATAGTTTCTAAATCATTTTCTAATGTCCTTTCTACTGCTATTGACTTCCGATCTCTTGAGGTGATTACCGGCCTATTATCTACACCTCTTACAATATCATAATAGAATGCTCCTGCCTTACCAAAACGCATAGTCATTTCCATTTTTGAGAGCTTTTTAAGATCAGCTCCTGTATGAATGTCCATACCTTCCATCTTAGAAGCGGTCACTTTTCCAACTCCATAGAATTTGCGAACTGGTAGTTCTTCTAAGAATTTTTCAGCCTGATGAGGCTTGATGACGCAAATACCATTCGGCTTATTGATGTCAGAGGCAATTTTGGCTATGAATTTACAATATGATACACCTGCTGAACATGCCAAATGGGTCGTTTCTAAAATTTCAGCTTTGATTTTATTAGCCACAATCGTAGCTATTTTTTCATCTATTTTATTCTCTGTAACATCGAGATAAGCTTCATCAAATGACAATGGTTCAACGAGGTCGGTGTATTTTTTGAAAATTGCCCGTATCTGTTCCGATGCAGTTCTATAAGCATCAAATCGGACAGGGACAAAGATAAGTTCTGGGCAGAGTTGTTTTGCTCTATATCCAGGCATAGCTGAGCGAACACCATATTTACGTGCCTCATAACTGGCAGTAGTTAGAACTCCCCTATTGCCTCCACCACCTACAGCAACAGGTTTGCCTTGTAACTCGGGATTATCCCTTTGTTCTACTGATGCATAGAATGCATCCATGTCAATATGTATAATTTTTCGAGTGCTCAAGGAGGTGAAAATAATTCTTGTAAAAATAATGAGTTTATTTGTTGAATAGCACAAATTGAATATTCTGAAACCAGACGATTTCCAAATGTTGCCCTTCTACCTTGGTTACTAGATGATTATCATGAGTAAAAACCAAACATGAAGAGATTCGATTATAGGATTTACGCCTTTCTCATTTCCATTTTAGGTGTTCTGGTGCATTTACTTAATGCGAAGTCTATTGTGATTATGATTATTTCTCAGGCCTTTGGTGCATTGTGATTGCCTATCACTGTTTGTTGCATTTTCATATTTGGGAATAGGTCGTCATTCATGAAAAAGCATCAAGACACACTTACTGTCAATGTCGCATTGGTTGGCATCCTTATATTTTCAATTATAATGAGCTATATGAGTATATTGGGAATTATAGGCATTGTTCAATCTCTATAATATTGATTTGTCTATTATAGATTAAGGTTTCAAAAATGAATCGGGCCATAAATTCCCTTTTTTGAATTTTAATGACAATTTTATTTATTTGTCATTTTTCCACAACTTCTCCCATAGACCATCACTTGCTTTCAAATACATGTCTTTACTGGTCTCTTCTTTCCATCTCTCGGCAATAGAAGGATTGATATGTAATCGTGCATCTATATCCTGAAAAGTAGGATTGTCAAACCACATTCGGTTGGCCTTCCAGTGGCAATTGATATAGCTCACTGCTTTTATTCTATTTCTAGGTTCATGAATGACATTAAAGAATGGAGTGAACCATTTTTCCCATGCCTCTTCAGCTTATTCTGGTTTCGATAAAATGGTTTCTTTTGTTTTCCCATTTTGTTTAGTTGTCTCAGTAGATATGGTCGGTGTAGCTTCTGCAATTAATACCGGTTTGTCGTGTCTTTTCGCAAACTCAATCATTTGCACTTCATCTCCTCTAGAAAACATAGAATATCCACACCAATCGACATAATCGTCTCTTGGATACCACTTTTCTAATTCTTCTTGATCCATTCCCCATCCATGGGATTGCCATACATAAGCCACATTATTCACACCCAATACATCATAGGTATCTTTGATCTTTTTAAAAGCTAAAATGTAATCCTCTCTTTCATAATGGTTCCATTCACCACCAAATTCGTATCCGATTCTAAGGAATACAGGCCTTCTATCTAGACCTTTGATCCATGTTCCCAGCTCTTTCACTATACCATCCAGTTCTCCATTGATAATTTCTTTCTCATGATTCACAAACCACAATCCTATTGCCAATGCAGAATGTGCAAAATCAGGATCTGCAATCTGAGCACTCATATTACTAGGTCCATCTCCCCAATCATCTAATGTTGTGACCCCATCTAATCCCTTAAGTTCATATCCAAATGAACTATCACCAGGAGAAAAGTTAGTATACATTGTAAAGCCCCCTGGAGTTTCAAAGTGATTGAAATAACCATCTTCAAATCCTTCTACACCACCCACAGCTGCTTGATCCTGCCCTACGAAAAGAATGCATTTGCCCTCTTCAGGTTCGAATTTGGCTAGTTCTCTTTTGTTCGTTGACTCCATTTTTTGAATAGCAATGGAATCGGTAGTTTGTTCTTTACAACCTATACCACCTAAAATGGAAAATATTATCACCAATGCAAATTCTCTACTTGCCATGTTTATGCATTTCTTGTGTCAATTTAGAATTGGGAGTAATTAGATTAAAGTGTTGCACTATACTTTTTACAATCCACCATTAATTCTCAAGTTCTGTAATTTTTAGTCATTCTTCTCATTATAATCCCACCAGTCAAAATCAGCATGACAACCTTGCCCTGATAAGTCTTGGCAACAAATACCTACAAATGCCCCTGTAAAAGCTGGTCTATATCTATTGCTTCCTTCTCTTACATAGTCATCAGACAATTTACTTCCATCAAGAGTTGGGCCGATAGGATTCCAATCATTCTCATTGATTCCATAATAAAACTGGATCTCAGCTTTTTTGAAAACAACTTTGAGATAGATTTTTGATTGGTTTGAAATATTCACAGGTTCAGCAAGAATATCATTCATTTCGAAATTATCACTTGCTATGATTTGTAGATATTTAGATGTTCCATCTTCATCACCAAAAACATTGAGATAGTACCAGTGAGCTGTGTTATAATAACACACAAGACCAGCTATGTTTTGAAAAGATATAGGTGAAAATTCTAAACAAGTAGATGCTTCTATATGAAAGGATTGGACTCTTCTGGCTATTAGACATTGATTATGTAAAGAATTTAAACTTTCGCGTCCATATAGCCTTAAAAATCCTTTCCTAGATGATAAAGATGCCCATTCATCAGTTATGGGAATACGAAGGGATTGGAAATGAGAATTAAGCTTAGCTGTATCAAAATGATCTCTTTCAAGGTTTTCTAAAGATCCCTCATCACTTATTAAATCTGAAATCTCTATTTCTAATAATGGAGGATTGCTCCCTTCCTTGTGATATAACCAATTGTCGTCTTCCCAAATCATAGGAGCTATCGCCGTTTCTCTTCCAAGCGTACATCTACCTTGCTTGGAAAGGGGGCGTCCAGTAAGAAATACACTATACCAATCTCCTTCAGCAGTCTCTACTAGATCTCCATGACCACATTTTTGAAGAGATGCATTTGGGTGATTTCTTGCAGATAAGATTGGGTTATCTGGATGTAGTTCGTATGGTCCGATTATTTTTCTTGATCGGGCTAATGATATTGCATGACCATATTCTGTCCCGCCTTCGGCAGTCATGAGATAGTAATATCCATTTCTCTTATAAATATGAGGTGCCTCTGTCGCACCTATTTCAGTTCCTTCAAATATTCTGTATTTTTCACCAACTAGTTTTCTTTGAGAATGATCATATTCTTGAAGAATTATTCCACCGAAAAATTTCCCTTTTCGCTGATCTGTAATCATACTAGAATACCACTTTCTTCCATCATCATCATGAAATAATGACCCATCAAATCCACTAGAGTCTATGAAAATAGGATCTGACCATTCATCTGAAATATCTTGAGTAGTGACCAAGTAATTTGGAGTGTCTTTCCATATTCCATCAAAGGATTTGACATTTGAATAGATCAAATAAAAAGTATCTTCATAATGGCTTAAACAAGGTGCCCATACGCCACAAGAGTCTGGCACTCCTAGCATATCCAGCTGTGACTTTCTATTTAATGGCCTCTTAATTAATCTCCAATCTGCTAGATTTTTGGAATGATGAATCTGAACTCCTGGAAACCATTCGAAAGTAGATGTCGCAATATAAAAGTCCTTACCCACTCTAATAATAGAGGGGTCAGGATTGAAACCTCTTATAATAGGATTTCTGACTTTAACCATTCTTATTTTACCAATTCTAATTCTAATTCTTCAAGCGACTTTCCTTTGGTTTCAGGTAATAACTTGTAAAGTAACCCAAGTGCTATTAATGCTGATATAGCAAATATCATGAAGGTAGATACGTTCCCAAAAGTTTCTAACTGCCAGGGGAAAAATTGAACGACAAAATATGAAGTTAGACTATTGACAAATCCTATTGTGGAAACTGCAATACCTCTAATGGCATTAGGGAATATTTCAGATAATAGCACCCACATCACTGGACCCAATGAGAAAGCAAAACATGCCACAAAGCCTAATATGCCCACTAGTAGTAAATAAGGGTTCAATTCTACCGCAGCTTTGAGTATGTCACCTTTATAAAGAGCCGCTTCTTTTCTTCCAATGGCACTAACCAATGCATCATTAAAAGCCACATCACTTTCATAAGTAACTCCAACTAATGGGTTCAATAGATTCTTATCCATGTCCAAAGTGAGATTGGCCAATTTATCTTCATTCAATTCGTATACAGCCTCATTAAATCCATAGCTTACAACCAATAGACTGATAGCTATTCCTGCTAAACCTGCTAATAACAAAGGCCGACGACCAACTCTATCAATTAAAACGATTGCCAATATTGTAAAAGCTACATTAATTAGCCCGACCCAAACAGATTGAACAAAAGCTGCGTCACGTCCCATACCTGTCAGCTCAAAAATATTAGTAGCATAAAAGAAAACAGCATTGATACCCACGGCCATTTGGGCTACTCCTACTATAAGTGCAACGTAAATAATCATCCTGTATCGTGGTGAGAGCAGAGCAAAAAATGATGAATTTGCCTCAGCAGAACCGCTTTTAATACTTTTAAGAATATCGCTCATTACAGACTTTCCTTCCTCAGGGCCATTCACATTATTCAAAATCTGCTGCGCTTCTTCTTTTTTTCCTTTTAGAAGAAGCCATCTTGGGCTATTGGGAATTAAAAACAACAAGAAGAAATAGATCAGAGCAGGAAAAGCTTCCAAACCTAACATCCATCTCCAAGTATGTGTGTTAATGCCCAAATTGGTAATCAACTCAGCAGTGGAATCACTAAGGGAAAGAAGAAAGTAATTGCTGAAGTACGCAACAGAGAAACCTGTAACAATAGCAAGTTGATTTATGGAGACCATACCACCCCTTTTCTCTGCCGGAACTAGCTCAGCTATATAAACGGGAACTAGAACCAATGCAGATCCAAATGCTAACCCTCCTATCAATCTTGCTATCACTAAAATAGAATATGAAGGGGCTAATGCAGAGAAAATGGCTGAAATAGAATAAAGTAATGCCACAAAAATCAATACCTTTTTACGACCCACAACATCACTGATCTTACCTACAAAAAGCATGGCCAGAGCAGAACTTATAGTAACAGAAGAAACGACCCATCCTAATTGCAAACTGGTTAAATCGAATTCTGCAGTAATGAAACTATTGACACCAGATATGACCGCAGCATCAAATCCAAATAAGAATCCACCGAGTGAAACAATTATGGCAATAAATAGTGTACCTCTATTTTTCATAATTAGTCTATTTAGAAGCATGTAAGGTAATAGAGGCAAATCGGTTTCAAGAACTTCAAATTACCTCTTATCTGTAGTAATTTGAATTAAGGAAGAAATGAGCAAAGTTTTGAAAGAATCAATTCATTGGAATAGTATATTAGATTGAATAATATCAATAGCCTTGGAAGAAAGATCAAAATCAGAGCTGTCAGAATGGTTAGACAACACTCAACGTGAGAGTTGGCAATTGGAATTAATATTTTCAGGATTTGTTATTTTCTTGCTATTGGCTGGACTGGAACCTTATCATTCCTTAGGCGAAAGGATCGATTATATATCTGAGAATAGTACTCATTATTTTGTATTGATTTCATTTTTATATCACCTGTTTAGAATTGCTTTATATATTTTAACGGTTGCAGTAATGTTTCATGTTTTCCTAAGAGGGCTATGGATAAGTACTATAGGGTTAAGAAGTGTTTCAGGTGACATTGAGTGGGACGAAATTAAGATGCATTCTCTATTCAAAGATTTTCTAAAAAAGAAGATTCCATCTTTTGATTCATATATTTTTCATATAGAAGGTTATTGTAGTATTTCCTTTGCTTTTACTTTTTTGATATTGTTTTCAGTATTGGCGACTGGGGCTTACTTCTTTTGCTTAATTATACTTCAATTGACATCAAGAGCTATAATGGGAATTCCAATATTCACAGGCTCAAATGATTTTGCTGGTGATACCATTGCGATGATCATTTTTGCATTACTTGGACTTGTCTATTTGATTGATTTTATCTCTTTAGGGAGAATTAAAAGAATAAAGTGGCTTTCCAGATATTATTATCCAATCTATCGCTTTTTTGGTTTTGTAACATTTGCAAATCTCTATAGACCAATTTACTACAACTTGATTGACAATAAATTAGGGAAAAAACTTGTACTCATGGTTTTCCCCATTAGTGTACTTGTGGTTGTTGTAATGTCTCTAAAGTATGTCCCGGATGCCTACATACCACACTCTAGAACAAATTCTGCCTCGAATTGGTATTTGCATGATTCTTACGAAGACGTCGCTAAAGACGAAGTAACAAAAGAAAGACCTAGTATAAATTCTCAAGTAATTACGAACAATCATCTAAAGTTATTTGTACCGTATTTACCCGTGTCTCATGACCCTACTATAAAGTACCACTGTCCTAATTTAGAACCTGGATATTTCACAGGAGTTAAGTTAAGAGGTGGAATATCAATGGGAAGAATAATCAATTCTAAGTCCAAACCCGAAAAGTTGCTTGAATGCATGAAAAAGCTGTGGACTGTAAGTATCAATGACAGTATATATACTTCTGTTAATTTTCGATTTTATGAACATCCTGTGCGTAAACAGCAAGGCTTATTGTCTATAATCCCAATTCACCATTTGGATTATTCAGAACATATTATAAAAGTGGACAGAATTAGATATAGAAATGACTCTATAGAAGTATTTCAAGGGAGGCCACTTTGGTTTTATAAGGATAATTAAGAGCAATTATACTTAAAACAGTTTATTGCTATGGATTCCACTCATTGCTTAACTTGAGACCAAATTATATATATGGCTACCACCTCTCATAAAACGGCATGCATTCTTTGTTCTCTCAATTGCGGGATAGAAATAGAAGTGGATGAAAATCGACAATTCACCAAGATAACTGGTGATAAAGATCATCCTCATTCTCAAGGATACATTTGTCAAAAGGCCACAAGACTGAATTACTATCAGAATCAGAAAAGACTTCAGTCACCACTAAAGAAAAATGAAAATGGTGATTTTGAAGAAATCCCATGGGATCAGGCCATTCAAGAAATTGCAGATAAGCTAGTTCATATTCGGGACACATTTGGTGGAGATACTGTTGCCTATGCCGGAGGAGGCGGCCAAGGAAATCATTTTCCAGGAGTGTATGCTACAGCTCTAAGAGGTGCGATAGGAACGCCTTATATCTATTCTTCATTAGCTCAAGAAAAAACGGGAAACTTTTGGGTTCATGGGAAGCTGTTTGGAAAACAAAATATAGTTTATGAGGAACCAGTAGAACGCGCTGATTTTGTATTCATAATAGGAGCTAATCCATTACAATCCCATGGTGTACATCAGGCTCGACCTGTTATCAATAAGATATCTAGAGATAGTGACAAAACTTTGGTTGTTATTGATCCTCGAGTAACAGAAACGGCAAAGAAAGCAGATTATCATCTCCAGATAAAGCCTGGAAGAGATGCACTTCTTATGGCTGCTATGGTGGCTATGCTGATTCAAGAGGACCTTGTCGATCATGATTTTATCAATGATCATACAAATGGATTTGAGGCCATAAAGTCTCATTTTGAACAAATAGATATTGACTCTTATATAGCAAAATCTGATTTGAAAGGAGATGAAGTGAAGCAGATAGTCAGAGAAATGTCTAAAGCCAAAAGTGTAGTAATTCGTTCTGATTTAGGGATAGAGATGAGCTATAACAGCACATTAAATGCTTATTTGAAAAGACTTCTATTCTTATTGACTGGAAATTTTGGAAGGCATGACACTAATCATTTGGTGACCCATTTTATGCCATTATTAGGTAATAGTCGAGATCCTGAAGAAGGTGGACGTATCACACCTGTGACTGGGACTAGAGAAATCGGCAAACTATATCCTCCAAATATTTTACCACTAGAAATCAACAGTGATCATCCAAAGCATATTAGAGGACTTATAGTAGAAAGTGCCAATCCAATAAATTCATGGCCTGATGCACCTGCTCAGAGAGCAGCTTATAAGAAATTGGATTTGATGGTGGTGATTGATGTAGCAATGACGGAGACAGCTAGAGAAGCTGATTATGTTTTACCAGCAGCAAGTCAGTACGAAAAACATGAGGCTACATTCTTTAAGGATAATTTTTTCCACCTAAGACATCCCATTTTAGAACCACTAGAAGGGACACTTCCTGAGTCAGAAATTCATAAAAGACTTTTGGTCGCAATGGGAGAAATACCTGAAAATTTTGATGATTTAGCAGAGAAAGCCAAATCGGATTTGGCCGGTGAAACCACAGGGGAATTTCCTCAAGCTTTCATGCAAACCTTAATGTCGAAGCCTAATTGGAAGAGGTTTGGACCTATTATATTAAGAGAGTCATTAGGGAAGTTTCTTCCTAACAAATCAAAAGATGCCGCTTTTTTATTTCTATCTGCTCAGATGTTTGTCCAGAAATATCCTGAAGCTACAGCTGCTGCAGGTTTTACGGGCAAGAATACTTTTGACATTGCTCAAAAGATGTTCTCTAAAATTCTGACTAGCCCTTCAGGTATTGTTCTAGCTGATCATGACATGAAAGCGCAATTTGACTTGATCGCCTATTCTGACAAAAGAATACAATTAGAAATACAAGAATTGCTAAATTGGTTAGATATACTACCTGAAACATATAGAGAAATAGAAGCTCATGAATCTGCTTATCCATTCAATCTCATAGCTGGTGAGAGAAGAGCTTACAATGCAAATACCATAATCAGAAATCCAGAATGGCGTAAAAATGATCAAGAAGGATTCTTAAAAATATGCCCCGCAGATGCTGAATCACTAAAAATAGAAAATGGTGATTCTGTAAAATGCTATAATAGCAAAGGTGAGGTTTTAGCTGTAGTCAAGGTTACAGAGGAAATGAGACCTGGTGATATATCTCTACCTAATGCATATGGCCTAGAATATAACGAATCTGACACCCATGAGAATGCCGGTGCTGCTCTTAATGAATTAACCGATCTACTTCATTGTGACCCTTTGGCTAAAACTCCTTATCATAAGAATGTGCGTGTAGGGCTTGAGACAGTTGACCTTTGACAGTATTAGACTCATAATGACTCCAAACTGATAGAGATTTCTTATCCTTTCATATTAACTCTGAAAGAAGTTGATATGATATCATTTGGAAGAATATTGACCCTTTATAAAAGAATAGGTTCTTTTCTTATAAATTAGATATCTCAATTATTGATATGAAAAACAATTCAATTCTTTTTGCAGTATTATTAGTTATTGGAGGTTTATCTTCTTCTATGGGCCAAAAAGTGGATATGTCCACTTTTCATGGAATGTCTCCACGTAATATTGGTCCAGCTGGGATGAGTGGTAGAGTAACGGCCATAGATGTGGAATTGGACGATGTGGATAACATTTTTATTGGTACAGCTGCAGGTGGAGTTTGGAAATCAGAAAATAGTGGGCATACTTGGTCTCCAATATTTGATGATGAATTGGCTGCATCCATTGGTGATGTTGAGATATATCAGAAAAACCCTGATATCATATATGTAGGAACAGGAGAAGGAAATCCTAGAAACAGTCAGAATAGTGGATGGGGAATGTACAAAACCATAGATGGTGGAAATACATGGCAGCATTTGGGTTTAGAAAACACAAGACAAATACATAGGGTTATAATTCATCCGGACAATCCTAATATTGTTGTAGCTGGTGTAGCAGGAGCTACGTGGGGAGACAGCCCTCATCGTGGAATCTACAAATCGGTAAATGGTGGTGAAACCTGGAAAAAAGTTCTTTTTGTGAATGATAGAACAGGTATTGCAGACTTAGTAGTGGATCCAAAAAATCCTAATAAAATGATAGCTGCAATGTATGAGCATCGACGGTGGCCATGGTTTTATAAGTCAGGTGGCGAAGGTTCCGGTTTATATATCACACATGATGGAGGTGATACATGGAAAAAGATAGAAAGAGAAAAAGGATTACCTAAAGGAGAATTAGGACGTATTGGGCTGTCCATCGCTCCTTCTAATTCTGACTATATCTATGCATACATAGAATCCAAGGAAAATGCCATTTATAGAAGTATTGACGGAGGAGTGAACTGGGTGAAAATGTCTAAGAAAGGTGATAGGGATATTGGAGGAAGACCTTTTTATTATGCTGATATCTACGTCGATACTCAGAATCCTAATCGAGTGTACAGTATAGCTTCTGAAGTCACAGTTACTGATGATGGAGGTAAGACTTGGGGCATGTTTGCTCCAGGTAATAAAATTCATACTGATCATCATGCATGGTGGTCACATCCAACAGATCCAGAACACATAATGATAGGCCATGATGGAGGTTTGAACACAAGTCATGATAGAGGAGAGAATTGGACATTTGCTGATAATTTACCATTAGCACAGTTTTATCACATTAGAGTGGATAACGCCATTCCTTATAATGTTATGGGTGGACTTCAAGATAATGGTAGCTGGAGAGGACCTAGTCAAACATGGTTTAAAGGTGGGATTAGAAATATGTATTGGCAGCGACTGAGTGTGGGAGATGGCTTTGATGTGGTTCCTGATCCTTTAGATAATGATTATGGATATGCAATGGGGCAAGCTGGTAATTTAGTGAGATGGCATGCTCCTACAGGTCATCTTAAGAAGATAAAACCCGTTCACCCAGAAGGTGAGTATTTGAGATTCAATTGGAATACTGGAATAGCTATCAATCCGCATGATCAAAAGACTATTTATTACGGAAGTCAATATCTTCATAAGTCTTCTGATTATGGAGACAGCTGGGAGATTATATCTCCAGATCTCACCACAGATGATTCAGAAAAACAGAAATTTTTAGAAAGTGGAGGGCTTTCTTATGATGTCACAGGAGCAGAATTTCACACGACGATAATTACTATAGACCCAAGTCCTGTAAATAAAGATGTTATTTGGGTTGGAACTGATGATGGTAATGTGCAAGTGACACAAAATGGAGGTCAGAATTGGTCGAATGTAATCAACAATATAAAGGGTGTACCTAAAAACACTTGGGTCACTCAGATTAATGCTTCTTCCTATAATGAAGGAGCAGCCGTTGTTGTATTTGAGGATCACAGACGTGATAATTGGGAACCATATGTTTACCAGACAAAGGACTTTGGAAGAAATTGGACTCGTCTGATTGATGAAGATGATGTAAGAGGATATGTATTTTGCTTTGCTCAAGATCCAGTAGATCCATCTTTGATGTTTGTAGGAAGTGAATTTGGGCTTTATGTAAGTTTTGATGGTGGCGAAATTTGGAATCAATGGACTAATGATATCCCTACAATGCCAATTACTGATATGGTTATTCATCCCAGAGATCATGATTTAGTTATAGGCACGTTTGGTAGGGCAATTTGGATATTAGATGATATAAGGCCATTAAGAGAAATGTCAAGAAATGGAGCCCAAAATTCATTGTCCCAGAGTATCGAACTCTACCCTATTCCAGATGCTCATTTGATGTTTATAGGTGAGTCCATTGGATATAGACAAGGAAAAATTGGTGATGCTTTATATAATGGCGAAAATCGCCCATATGGTGCTATGCTTACTTATCACATTGATAAAGTAAATGCAGACCTCAAGGATTTTGATGCGAAGGTGAAGATTGAAATTTTAGATAATCGAAAAAATGTTATCAGAACATTTTATGAAAATGCAAAAGATGGAGTGAGCAGAACCAACTGGAATCTTCGAATAGACGCAACGCGATCGCCTCAAGTGAAAAAACCTAAGAAGGATGTCGCTCCAAGATCAGGGTTCTACGCAGCTCCAGGAACTTATAGTGTAAAAGTTTCTTATGATGGAAATGAATCCAATTCTAAGTTAAAAGTGATTAAAGATCCAAGGAAGCACATTGATGATGAAAGTATTAGTGCAAAATGGGAGTTGATCCAGACTCAAAATGAATTGATAAAGCGAGCAACGGCCTCGGTTGATGAAGTTCGTGCTATCCAATCAAATTTGAAGTTGATAAAAGAAATTCTTAATACGAATGAAATTGTAAAAGAAGACAGTATTTTCTCTTCTATTTCAAATGTAGAAAAAGATGTAAAGGGACTCATAGAAAATGCTCTTGGAAAGGAAGTTCAAGGCATATATAGAAAGCCAGAAGTTTTGACATCAATGATTCGTGGAACTTCTTATTTGCTTGATCATGTGCTTTCTCCAGCTACTGATAATCAAAGGGTTCAACAAGGTCTTCTGAAGAAAACAATACTGAATTATGAGAAAGATGTGAATGACTTTAAGAATGGAAATTTAAAGACCCTTTATGATCAGCTAAAGGATTATAATTTGAAGATATTTTCAAATTGATTAATTCTCTAACAGCTCTAAGGTTGCATTCACAAACGAATTGATTGAATTCGGAGCAAGGTCAAAAAACAGCTCAGGTTCTATTAGTTCAGCTTCCATAAGGACAAACTTTTCATTTATGATCGTGCCATCTATTCTGGCATATAATAGATCACCTCTTTGCATAGAAATTATTCGTTCAGCAGTTTCTATTATTCTGTTTGTTGGCTCATAAAATTGTGATTTACCTCCAAAATCACTTTGTACTCTAAATTCATTAGATGTTGCTGTTTTTAGTATGGTATGTGAATATTTTCTATTAAAAAAAATTATTGATAGCTCTCCAAAGCTTTGAATTTCAGGTATGAATTTTTGTATGAGGTAGTCTGATGTTTTAAGCCATTCTTCATATTCATTTTTAATCTCTTCGAATTCTTCATTTTTGAAAAGTTTAGTTCTATAGGAACTTGCTGAAATGGCAGGCTTGATTACCATTTTGTCCCAATCTAATTCTTCCATCTCGAGAGGTTGTCCTGAAGGAATGTAATACGTTGGAACAATTGATACCCCTTTAGCTGCAAGATTCTTAAGATAGAATTTGTTGTGATTCTCCTTGATGAGGTTTACGTCATTTAAAACCATAACACCCTTAGACTTTAGAAGATTTAGCCAGTTTAAAAAAAGCTGAGCATACAGATGATAATCCCAGACAGATCTGATTATAACTACTTCATATGCTTCCCATTTGACATTAGGGTTATCCCACACTTCTGGTGTTGCAATTATACCCTTTTGTGAGTAAAGTGTTATTAGTAATTTTTCACTATCAGTAAGTGTAGGAACTTTATTACAAGTTGCTATTGCTATTTTCATACTTCATTTTTATTGACAATTCTTTTTATACGATTGCCACATTTTAAGTACAATAAATCATTTTGCATCTTTTAATTATAAGTGAATTAAACCAATTAAGTTATTAATAGTCTAATAGCTATTGATACTCCAAATATTTGCACATGGAAAATAGTTACGATTTATTTAATAGAAAAAAATTATTAAATGAGAATTTTTCTTTTGGAAAAGACACAGAGGGGCTCGGACTCAATAAGTATCTTGGCGAGTGGAATGCAACAACGGCTGCACACCTCTTTAGACGTACCACCTTTGGAGCCACAGGTTCACAAGTTAAAGAAGCAGCTAAACTTTCACTTGATGAAGTAATAGATCAGATTATTTCAGAAATTCCTATGCCATCAGAACCGATAAATTATAGGTTTGAAAATGACATATTTGTACCAATTGGAGAATCATTTGTAGGAAAACCAATAGAAAGAGGTGATGTTGCTTCAATGGTTGCAAATTATCGCAGATCAGCTCTGCAAGTATGGCAATTAGACAACCTTATAAAAAGTGATCTAAATATAAGAGAGCAGATGACTTTATTCTGGCACAATCATTTTGTGACAGAGATGGAGACTGTTAGAGATGCTTCATTCACTTATACATATATAACTGCGCTGAGAGAAAATGCCACTGGTAACTTCAAAACTCTGACAGAAAAGATGACAATTGACTCAGCCATGTTGAGATATCTTAATGGTAATCAAAATACCGATAATGCTCCTAATGAAAATTTTTCAAGAGAACTTTTAGAGTTGTTTACAATTGGGAAGGGAGCCTTAGCGGGTGAAGGTGATTATACCACATTTACAGAACAAGATGTAGAAGAAGCTGCTAGAGTACTTACAGGGTGGAGAGATACTGGTTATTTTGGGCGTGATGATTATCCGATAGGTGCAAGATTTGTTAATAATAGACACGATCGAGGAACTAAGCAGTTGTCCCATCGATTTGGGAATGTGGAAATCAAAGATGAGGGCGAAAATGAATACAAAACCCTGATAAATATCATTTTTCAAAATGAAGAAGTGGCTAGGTTTATTTGTAGAAAGCTGTACAGATGGTTTGTGTATTATGACATAAGTGATGAAGTTGAGCAAAATATTATCGAACCTCTTGCTGACCAATTGAGAGATAATAACTATGAAGTAGAACCTGTACTGCGGACATTACTTTCAAGTGAGCACTTCTTCAATATATGCAGCATTGGACCAATGATCAAGAATCCAATTCAGTTTATAGTAAATCTTTTCAGACAAAATGAAGTGGCTTTACCTGAAGATGATATTTTGAGAAGGTATGCGGTGCTTTTTCGATTGAACCGAAGTTTTGAAACTTCAGAAATGGCCTACTTTGATCCTCCCAATGTGGCCGGTTGGAAAGCATATTATCAGGAGCCGCTTTTCTATCGCATTTGGATAAGTTCTGTGACATTAAGAACACGTCAAAATATAACTGATGCAATTGCAAGTGGACAAGTCAGAGTTTCTGGGTTTACAGTTTCGGTTGATCTGTTAGATTACATTTCTACATTTAGTGACCCTTTGGATCCTAATAACTTGATAAAAGAATTTGTTTCTAATCTATTTCCCCAACCTATAAGTGATGAACAATTAGCTTTTCTTAAAGAAATATTGATTCCTGGTCTTCCCGATTTTGAATGGACAGTAGAATATGATTTACACCTAAGTGATCCTGAAAATGAGGAGACTCGATTGTCTGTAGATCAAAAGTTAAGAAATTTCTTTTCTGCGCTTCTTAAAATGCCAGAGTACTATTTAAGTTAATCAATCTCAGAACCAGAAAAAATTAAAAGATGAAACGAAGATCATTTCTTAAAAATAGTTCCTTCCTCACTCTTCCAATGCTCTTAAATGGCTTGCCCGTATCCGCGGTCGGAAAAAATATGTTTTTTAACTCTTTTGCAGAAGATAACGATAATGTATTAGTGCTAATTCAACTAAATGGAGGTAATGATG
>DKPS01000120.1 GCA_002471345.1 Saprospiraceae bacterium UBA7328 | reverse complement strand
CCTTCAGAAGCTTTCCATACTTCCATGGTTTTATCTTCAATGAAATTATGTACCATGATAGACCAGGGAAGAGCTGATCGTCTTGGGTAAAAAGGCAAAGCATCTTTTTCATTTGGAATACGAATAAAGGCTAAAGCTTTTCCATCAGGAGACCAGACGGGATTACTATCATGATCTACAGAAGGCAAGAGGTATACTATGTCATGATCCTCAAATGAATAAACTCCTATGAAACTATGGTCTCCCCTATTAGACCTGAAAGCAATATTGGATCCATCAGGTGACCATGCCATCTGACCTATACCACCGCGGATTTGAAACAGTTGTTCTGATTTTGCATTTGTAAAATCATATAGCCACACTTTACCCTTTTTGACAAAAATCAATTTCTGCTGGTCTGGTGAAAGCTTTGGGCCAACTCCTTGAGAAATGGTATCAACCTTTCCTCCATTTTGACTGACGCTTAGAATCATTTGATCCGCTCCATCAGGATGGCTTGTTGGATTTGGAAATTCACCTCTTCTATTTGGTCCACTTCCTCTTACAAACAGAATATCCTTGCTATCATCTTTGAAAATCAAATTACTTATATCTTGACCATCATCTGCATTATAGTCGGTTATGGCTTTTCCAATAAAATCAGAGTCTTGGGTCACCCATATATTTCTACGTCCTTCCTCATTGAGGACCCAAGCTATTTTTTCTTCTGAAGAAGAAGCAACTAAAGATGTTGGAAACGGAGAGCTCATCATCTCGCTTAAAGAGATTTGGCCAGATATGCCAAGTGATGCTAATAACAATAGGACAATTAGGGAAGACCGCATTTGTTTTGATTTTTAATAAAAGTAAAAATCCTCGCCCTACTCCTGTAATATTTCATTTAATCATTTGAAAGGATCGCTAAATTTTTCATCAGAAATAAATTCATTATCAGTCAATATCTTTAAAAATACCACCAGGGCTGCTTTCTGATCTTCTGAAAAATTGTACTGTCTAGCTTCCCTTGAAATAGGATCTCTAAGAAATGGTTGGAGGGTCGGATGATTCTGAATACCTGTGCTGTAATGATCAATAACCTCTTCCAATGTAGCAAACCTTCCATCATGCATAAAAGGTGCTCTTAATGCCACATTTCTCAAGGATGGCACTTTGAACTTTCCTCGGTGATTATTAATTCCAGAAGACTCAAAGATTCCTTGATCATCAGTGGACATAGCATCTAACCCATTGTTTGTTCCACTAGTGCTACCATTTGTCGCAACAAGTGGGGCAATAAATGCCTCACTTAGATGGCAGCTATTGCATGAAGGAATTCCTAAATTCCGAGAATTAAAAATCTGCTTCCCAAGGTTCTCTTCCGCTGTGAAGTTGGGAAAATCGCTCAATGGAGAACTCACCATTTCTCTCCCTTCATCATATTTAGATTTCACACTGACTATACTTCTAACAAATTGGGCTAGTGCTTTAGAAATACGATCTTCTGTAACTTCGTCATCGCCGAACGCACTTGTGAAAAGTATGGACGCATAAGGCTGTTCCTTTACTCTCTCAACGACTAATTCTAGAGTCATCCCCATTTCCACTGGATCTTGAAAAGGCATCAAAACTTGCTCTTCTAAAGAAGAAGCACGCTCATCCCAAAAGAATTTACCCGATTGGTAAAATCGGGCATTGGTAAGACTCATAGAATGCCTTCTAGTAGTACCTCCATCAAAACCTAAACTTAAGACAGCCTCATCTGAAAATCCATTTTCTTGCTGATGACAAGATGCACAAGCAATTGTACCATTAATGCTTAATTCCTTTTCATAAAAAAGCACTCTACCTAACATAGCCCCTTCATTGGTAGTGGGATTGTTAGCAGGAGTGTTATCGCTTTCAATTGCTGCAAACTGAAAAGGCAAGTTATTAGGGAAATCATTGCTTAAAAAATGAGAAGGTAATTCCACATTTTCATAATCAAATGGCATTTCTGGGAGGTTCAATCCATCCAAAGTATTATCAGAATTTATGGGTGTTTCTATGATAGGTGCTTCTTCTTTTTGGCATGCCACCATTAGAATCAAAGTAATTATCAATAGTGAAAAAGTATGTTTAATATTCATCGTAGATACCTTTGTTACTTATGGATTCTATTTTCCAATTAATGACAAAACAATTATCTACCATCCAATATAAATAGATAATACAAATGCAATTCAACGCAAAGCACATTTATAAAAGCAACTTGTACTCTCCATGTACTCGAAAGAATCAGCTTTTTATCATTAAGTAAATTCTTCTATCTCAAAAGTCAACTTAGAATTTTTACAAATTCATGATTTAAAGTCTTTTTATGAAAGTCAAACCGAACAGAAGTTTTCCCGTTAAAAACCCGGTCCTTTTATCAGACGTGGATAGAAGCAAATTATAATCTTGACTGCATTATTTTTAAGTTTATATATCGAGAACAAAGGTCTATAAGTCTGAATCTTTGCAAGCTCTAGGTAAAACTTAGCAAAATGAACAATAAGCAACAAAGAAGAGAATTTATTGAATTTGGAATCAAATCAACTCTGGCATTACCACTTTTAGCATCTGGGTTTTATCAATGTACACCAAAACCTGACATTCAAGAAACATCAAAAATCAATAAATCTTGAAATTCTTATTCTTGGTGGCACTAGTTTTTTAGGGCCACATCAAATCGCATATGCTCTTGGAAGAGGGCACAAAATAAGCACCTTCACAAGAGGAAAAACCGAACCCACTATTCATCAAAATCTATATGATCAGGTAGAGCAACTAGTTGGTGATCGAAATGACAACCTTGATGCATTACAAAATAGAAAGTGGGATGCAGTCATCGATAACTCAGGTAGGCAAGTAGAATGGACCAAAAAGACAGCTGAATTATTGAAGGATAATTGTGAATTGTACGTCTATACTTCATCTACAGGAGTATTTTATCCCTATATAAATAGTGAATTTAAAAAAGATTCTGAAGTGCTTTTGACTATGCCAGAGACTACGAATGAAGAAGAAAAATTGGAGTATGGATATGGTGTGATGAAAGCTAACTCAGAGAATGCAGCCATTAAACAATTTGGAAAAGAAAGAACGATTGTGGTAAGACCTACCTATATGTTTGGGCCTGCTGACAGAACAGATAGATTTATACACTGGCCTGTCCGATTAAGTCAAGGAGGTGAAACATTAGTCCCTGGAAAAGCCAATGATCCAGTGCAATATGTAGATGTTAGAGATGTAGCAGAATGGATGATAAGACTTATAGAGGAGAAAAATGTAGGAACATATAACGCCGTGGGTCCCTCAAAAAGTCAAAACATCCTCACTTTCGTGAAAGAGGCCCAAGATTCTTTTGATGTAGAATCAACTTTTGTATTAATCACTGACTATGAATTTTTGAAAGATCATAATGTTCACTATATCGTGCCATGGATTATGCCTGCAGGAAACAATTCAGGAAGTGCATTGATTAATAATGAGAAAGCTTTGGCAAATGGACTAACCTTTAGACCTCTTACTAATTCTATAAAAGAAACCTATAGTTGGTGGAACTCTGATGCTGTCTCACAAGAGCGTAGAGATAATTTTACGGGTAATCCAAAGTCAATTTTAGCACGAGAAAAAGAAATAATTAAAGAATGGAAGTCTAGATAGAATCCTTAATTTCAATGACATTATGAAAATAGAAAAACTAACCATAACACGGAATAATCAAGATAATCCTAAACTCAATCAAGCCTTAGAGCAATTGAATAAACTTTTCTATGAATTAGATAAAAGAGAAATTTCAGATGATATAGTTAAAAGTATAAATCAAGATATCAGTGAATTGAATTCTAAATCTTGGACTGACAAGGAGCTAAAGAAAAGCCTAAAAAAGAAACAAAAAAGTATTTGCAAAATAGTTGAAAAAGAACACAAATTGGTTCCTGAACACTACTACAGAAAACTTTGGATGATGATGGGAATGGGAGCATTTGGACTTCCTTTCGGAGTTGTTTATTCAGTAATGATAGGTAACATGGCATTCATAGGACTTGGGCTACCTATTGGTATGGCCATAGGTATGGCTGTAGGAGCAAGTATGGATAAAAAAGCAAAAGAGGAAGATAGACAGCTTGAAGTAGAATTCACTGTCTGAATTTCCTTGAATCATAAACCTAATATTCTTATTAATGATTTAACAGATAATTAATCTTGACCTTATGTATCTGATCGTCTCACCTTCATTACTAGAAAAAATCTTTACGATCAATTATGAAGAGTAAGATCATCATCACAGTCATATCTTTTTTCATTTTCATTTCTTGGAATACGTCTGAATACCATTCCTCCAATAAAATTCTCGAAGAACAAATTGTATGGCAAGGAATAAAAAGAACATTTCTAGTCCATGTACCAAAAAACACGAACTCCAATGCATCCCTTCCCATTCTGTTTAATCTGCATGGTGGGGGTGGAAATGCTAGACAAGCAATTAGTGCCACTTTTGGAAGATTTAACAGACTGGCCGATGATAATGGGTTTATAGTAGTTTACCCTAATGCCATTAACAAGAACTGGAACGACGGCCGACTGGCAAGTTCAAAACCTGGGCAAGAAGACATAGATGATGTTGGATTTATAGATGAGATCATTAAACATCTTTCTCATAGTTATAAAATTGATCACAATAGAATATACACCTCAGGGATATCCAATGGAGGGTTCATGTCTTCTAGATTACTTTGTGATAGGGCTCATGTCTTCAGCGGTGGTGCAATTTTAGCTGCCACCTTATCCAATGACTACTTATCTAGATGCAATCCTTTAGAATCAACATCCGTCTTAATCATGAATGGTACTCATGATAAAATCGTTCCCTATGAAGGAGGTCAAGTTGTTGTTTTAAATAAACCTCGCGGAAAGGAAATCGCTTCTACCAAAGATTTAATTGAATTTTGGAAAAGTTCTAACAATTGCAGTAGCACAGCGGAGGTCCTAAAACTTCCTAATCGAAAGAAATTCGATGGAACAACAGTTAGAATAGAAGAGTACTCACGTTGTGATAATGACGTTTCACTGGCTTTATTTAAGATTGTAGGTGGCGGACATACTTGGCCTGGAGGGAGACAATACTTACCCCGAAAAATGGTAGGAAATACTACACGTGAAATCAATGCATGTGATGAAATTGTCAAATTTTTCCAGCTATAATTTTTGAGAGTAAGTTTCTATTCACTTACCAAAAGATCTAAAAAGGTCTCAAACTCATTCTCGAATTCTAGAAACTTTTCACCTGTAGCTGGCCCATTATAGCCCGTATGGATTTTTCTTACATCACCTGATTTATCGATAAAAATGGTTGTCGGATATGAGAGTACATGATTTAACATAGGTAGTTTTTGTTGAGCTAATTCTTTATCTGAACTACCATATTGAGCTAAGAGAATGGGATAGTTTACACCTAAGGTTTTTTTAAGACGCATCAAGCCTGCTTTGGCTTTGTCTTCTGTCCTCGCGTATTCAAATGCCAATGCAACAAATTCTACATTTGGATTGCTATTATCTCTTATATACTCAGCATAATATTTACTCTCATCTATAAAATTGGGGCACCAGCTCCCCATAATTTGAGCAATCACAACCTTATCTTGAAATCTTGAATCGCTCAATGAAACCTGTTTTCCACTTAAATCAGGAAATGAGAAATCAAAACTATCGAATCCTTCTTTTAGAAAAGTGAGAGAATCTTCATGAGGCAATTCGTATTCTGCATTCCTTTTACCTATAAAAGTGGACTTATAATGATTCCCATAATAAAATGCCCCATTTTTCATTTCATCTCCAATGATATCAACGGTATAGAGAAAAGCATGAGCACCATCAAAGACAGATAGTAATAATTCGTTATCTCTTACGACTCCTTCCAGAAAACGATGATCACCGGTGGTAGTTCGAAAAGTGCCTGTCACTTTACTTCCTTGTTGCTCAAGAATACCCTTAGCGATAAAGGTAGACGCATCATCCTCTGTAAAGAGCATTTCCCATACTCCGCTCACATCAATTTCAGAAGTACCCACATCAAGGAACCTATTCTTTTCACCATATGAAATATTCACAGGTACTACCCTATCCAAACTTTCCTTGATGAACTTTGCTTCTGTAATCATTCCATTCTTGAATTTTCCAGCAATATATCCTTCATAAACAGGAAAATTGATCCTAATAGAATCATTGTAATAGGTAATATCATCTACTTCGATAACTTCTTCTCCATTATACCTGCATCATCTATATTGAAGTTAAAAGGCAATTCCTTATTGTCCTGTACTTCTAATGTGGCACGGTAATATCCAGGTTGGATTTCCTGATGATCATTGGGCTTGCATGAAATCAACACGTTGAGTACTAAAAGAAGTAAAATATATCTCATTGTCGTAAATCGTCATTAATGAAAATCTGAATACAAATTAGATAAAAGGATACAAAGCGAAGCAGTGGAAATACTTTGATGATTGGAAACTCAATAAGTCTATTTATTATTGAAGGTAAAATCGTATTGAATGAAACTTAAATTCTCATTAATCTCAACAATTCTCGTCATTATCATTTTGATGGCAATTTCTAATAGAGCAAATTCTCAAGAAAATTCTCTGTCACAAAAATTTATAAGTTTATTCAACAATTCGATGAATCCGGATGTGGCATGCTATAGGATACCAGCTATTGTTACTGCTCAAAATGGAGACATAATTTCAGCAATTGATGAACGTGTACCTTCATGTAGAGACCTGAAATGGAGCGATAATATCAATATTGTAATGCGCTTTAGTAAAGACAATGGCGATACATGGTCCGAAATAAAAACAATTGTGGATTATCCATTGGGTCAGTCAGCATCAGACCCTTCTATGATTTTAGATGAAACCACTGGATCTATTTTCCTTTTTTATAATTATATGGATTTAGAGTATGAAAAAGACATTTACTATCTCAAAATGATCAAAAGTGATGATCATGGTCAGACCTGGTCTTCACCTGTAGATATTACTTCTCAAATATCAAAACCAGAATGGAGCAATGATTTTAAATTCATCACTTCTGGCCGAGGGATCCACACTAGAGAAGGTATCCTCATTCATACTCTTGTGAATATTCAAAATGGAGCTCATCTTTTCAAAAGTGATGATCATGGGGCAAGTTGGAATTTAATCGATACTCCTTTAAAACCGGGAGATGAATCTAAAATAGTAGAACTCAGCGATGGTTCGTGGATGGTAAATAGTAGAGTAAATAAAATGAAGGCCAGATATGTACATGTTTCAAGAGATAAAGGCCAGACATGGGATTCTTATCCAGATAATCAATTAATAGATCCAGCTTGTAATGCGAGTATCATCAGTTATGATATGAGCAACTTAGGTGTTGAAAAGACTTGTCTTCTCTTTGCTAATGCAAACTCAGGAGATCATAGAGAAAATCTTACTATCAAATATAGTTTTGATAATGGACAGACTTGGTATGCAGGAAAAACGATCTACTCAGGCCAATCTGCTTATTCTGAAATGACCATTCTCAAAAATGGAGATATTGGATTGTTCTTTGAAAAAGATGGCTATAAAGATAATGTATTCGTGAGGCTGTCTTTAGATTGGATTACTAGTGGAGCTAAGGATTAAGGATGACAAACGATATCTGAATCTTATTCCTTTTATCAAATTGGTAAAGTTGCTTTAATACCATTTTTTGAAGACAGCTAAACTAAAGAGAAATGAAAAAAATATTAATAATCAGCTCTAATTGGAAATTTATTCTACTAGGCTTCTTTCTCTGTGTATATTGTCTGTATCTTTTTCAAGGTCATGAAAGAGCTATGAGCGAAATCACTGGGAATCAAGCAATGATGATAGATTTACGTTCTGATTACACTGTAAATGAAATTCGGACTTTTTTTGAGGAATTAAAACCAGAGGGAAGAGCTGTTCATACTTATGCCACAAAAGTTACAGACTCTATTTTTCCATTTGCCTATGGTGCCTTATTTATTCTTTTGTCCGCTTTTCTTTTAAAAAATATCACTAACTCAGAATCTAATTGGATATACCTTTCACTATTCCCATTGCTTCTGATGGTTGTAGATTTTAAAGAGAATTTTAATACCTTAAGCATGCTTTCCAGTTATCCTGACCTTACATCAGAAATGGTAGATTCTGCTTCAAAAGTCACTAGTCTCAAAGGAGTGCTTGTCAATATTTCAATGGGTTTGCCAATAATTTTAGGGTTAATTTGGATAGTGAAATTGGGGCTCAAAAGAATGAAAATTTCATAAATTCATAAGGTCAAATAAAGGCAGGAAAAATGGATATAAAACCTTTTAAACTAGAGCGGTACTTTAGTCTATACGAACATAAGGCAAAATATTCCATTTGCAATTCTGACTGTGAAGCAATGAGTATTACAGATCTTCTTTCACTTGAGAAAGGAGCTCAAGACAAGTTTCAAAATACATGGTTAGGCTACACCCATACCAAAGGCTCTGAATCACTCAGGTGTGACATATCTTCTATATATAACAAAGTTTCATCGGATGATTTAATAGTTTGCTCAGGTGCTCAAGAACCTATTTTTCTGTTTTCACAAGCTATGTTGTCTCCTGGAGATGAAGTAATAGTACAGTCTCCTTGTTATCAATCTCTTCAGTCTGTGCCAGAAAGTATAGGGTGTAAAGTCTTGAAATGGGGCGTAAAATATAATGGTAAGGCTCCTAGTTTTGACATTGATGAACTGAGAAACATGATTTCTTCCAAGACAAAAGTCATATTTCTTAACTCTCCTCATAACCCGACAGGATTTCATTTTACTAAAGATGAACAGACAGAAATAATTGATATCGCAAGGAGGCATAACATTCTCATTTTTTGCGATGAGGTATATAGAGAATTAGAATCTAGTCGAGAATATGCTCTTCCTGCCATCGCAGATGTATATGAAAGTGGGACTTCTATAGGAGTAATGTCTAAATCATATGGACTTCCAGGGTTGCGAATTGGTTGGATAGCATCTCAAAATCAAGGGATTCTGGATAAAGTAGCGGAACTGAAAGAGTATACTACTATATGTAATTCTGCGCCCAGTGAATTTCTTGCAGGTGTGGCTCTAAGAAACAGAAAGCAAATTTTGGATAAAAATCTGAATATTGTAAGACACAACTTATCCACATTCAGAGAATTTTTCAAAGAATATAAAGAACTGTTTGCTTGGAATGAGCCTAAGGCTGGACCAATAACATTAGTGAAAATGCTTTTTGATTCTGATGACATGCTTTTAGCAAAAAGGGCAAGAGAAGAGAAGGATGTACTGATCCTACCTGGCGAAATTTATAACTTTCCTGGCTATTTTAGAATAGGACTTGGAAGAGAAGACACTCCAAAAGCATTAATACGGTTTGAAGAATTTGTGGTAGAATCATTAGTAGCTCGGTAATAATGAAAAAGAAAAAAATGCAATGAAAATATTCCGCACTGATCAAGAGAAAAAACTGTGGATTTGTGCATTTGTGGTCGTGATTGCTATTTTCTCAACGCTTTTCATAGGTCAGCCTTTGGTTGATCTATTTCAGAATCAGAATACTCAGGCATGGATATTTGGTTCGGTTATGATCTTGGTAGGGACTACCATTTTGGTTCATGGGGTTAAAACCAAACCAGGCAAACTAGAATTAACTCTAATTTTAGGAATAGTAGCTGTATATGTGATGTTCTTTCTTAGATTGGGCCTTTCAGAAAGAACTCACCTTATGGAATACAGTGTACTCGCTATTTTTATTCATAAAGCATTAAATGAGAGGATTGGTACAAAAAAGGGTTTTATATCTGTAGCATTAATTTCATTTTTCATCACATTTATAATTGGTGTGATAGATGAAGGGCTTCAATTCTTTTTGCCAAATCGCGTATTTGATGTAGAAGACATCATTTTCAACGGAATGGCAGCGGCAATGGCCATGGTTTTTTCTATCCTTATGCAATGGTTCAGATCGAAAAAAACAAATGACAGAGCCAATTGAGCTAATTCCGAATAATCTTTTCTACACTCAAAACCTTATGGCGTTCTACCTGGAGTCCATGGGGCTCCTGCTTTTTCAATATCATTTTCATATAAGGACAGTTTATCCAAATATTGATTCATTTTGATACTGAAACTCTCGAACTCTTTTTGTGAAATCTCGATATTCCTCATCTGAGTCGCAGTTGGATTTTGACGAGTATCCCAATGCCCGTAAATGACCTGCCCTATTCTCGATCTTATTGATGGTGAAGTAGATTCATTCATTCTTTGTTTTGCAGGATCACCTGACAATTTCATCTGTAAGTTGGCCAAATCTAATCCTAATTCATCCAGCCGACTAAATAGATCTTTATCAGCAATTGAAGTTTTGATTAAAGCTGCTCGCATATGTCTAATTTTATTCCTTGTTTCTCCTAAAACCCTACCTATGGAAGATACCTTTCTAGACAATTCACCTGTTTCTTTTTGGAATTCTGTCAAGGCTAAAACATTGGTTTCTTCAGCAAGTGTAGGAACTGCTTTGACCTTAAATTTCTGACTGCCAATTGAGCTGAACATATTGTTATGATAAATAAACAGTTCAGCGGTGTAATTTCCTGGAGGGGCCAATGGGCCTTTTGATCTTCCTGCCCACGGAGGAACGAATTTAGGTTTTGTCAGATTTATTGGATCAGGTGCTGGAAGTCTCAAGTCCCAATTCATTCGATGTAACCCTTTACTTGATTTGCCTTCTACCCACCTGACTGGATTTCCTGATTCATCGCTAATTAATGCTAATACTTTAGCCATATTCTCATTTGACTCATTTCTAAGTTGGTCCCATCCAGGAAATGGTATATCAGCAATTTGTTCATTTAATGTTTTTTCCTGTTTTTGCCGCTGTTTTTTTGAGGATTGGGGAATATCATTAAGATAATAAGTAATCACGGCTCCAAATGGAGGATTATCAGATACAAAACTCGTAGTGCCAAGGGTTGGCATTCCTTTAGCTTGCATGGGTTCATAAGGTACATACCACCATGCATCACGGATGGAGAAAAGTGAGCTTTTCTTTTCCTTAATAGCAGCAGATAATTCTCTTAATGAAGAATAATCATCCAACACATAAATGCCTCGCCCAAAAGTCGCCCCAACAAGGTCGTTGTCTCTTTGATGTATTTCAAGATCACGGAAAGGAATTGTAGGCACACCTCCATCTAGTTTGATCCAATTTACACCACTATTAGGTGTGAAATAAATTCCATATTCCGTTCCAATAAAAAGCAAATTTGGATCAATGTGATCCTGTTTTATTACCCACACAATAGTACCTTTCGGGAGGTCACCGGTAATCGATTTCCAAGTCCTTCCTCGATCTGTACTTTTAAACAAATAAGGAGAATAGTCTCCGAGTTTGTGAGCATCTACTACGGCAAATACGTTGTCAGCATCATGGCTTGACGCTTCAATATCATTGATAAAAGAAAGCTTTGGAACTTTGGGAAGGTTATTAATCAATCTCCAATTTTGACCACCATCTTCAGTCACTTGGATATTGCCATCATCACTGCAAGCATAAAGTAATCCTTCAGATAATGGGGATTCAGAAATGCCAGTAAGCGTCGCATATTTTGACATGGCCCCATTGTCATATAATGCATCTGCACTCCACACTCTATCTATCATTTCTAATTCATATCGATTGCGATTAGTCGTAAGATCTTCACTTATAGGAAGCCATGAGTTACCCTTGTTATCACTGCGCCACAACCTCTGTGAGCCGAAGTATAATCGAGAAGAATTATGTGGACTTATTAAAACAGGGCTGTCCCAATTCCACCTTTCAGGAGGATCATTAACATCTGGCTGAGGTTGTATATACAATGCTTCCTCACTGCGGCGATCATAGCGATATAGTAGACCTTGTTGTATTTCCATATATACCGTATTGGGATCATCGGGATCAAATGTAGTATCGTATCCATCTGCACCTAAAGGGACATACCAATCTCGATTTCTAATCCCTTCTACATTAGAAGTCCGAGAGGGGCCTATTAAAGTGCCCAAATCTTGAGCACCTGCCACTATATTATAAAAGGGTTCTGAATTATCTAACCCTATTTTGTAAAACTGAGAAATGGGTAAATTAGGAAAATGTCTCCATGTAGTTCCTTCATCATAGCTTTCATAAAGACCTGCATCTGTTCCACAAATAAGATGTTTGCCATCACTTGGATCAATCCACAAAGCATGATTATCGCTGTGTTTTTCCCTTCCTGTACCCAAATAATCAAAGTTTTTCCCTCCATCTCGTGTTACATGAAGAAATACATCCATCTGATACACTAAATCAGGATTCACGATTGAGGCTTCTATCTCTTGATAATAATGTGGTCCAGTACCTCCAGAAATATAGGGGTTCTGATGTTCCCAACTTTCAGCTTTATCATCAGATTTATAAAATCCTTTTTCTTCACCATTTGCCTCTATTGTAGCGTATACAATGTTGGCATCAGCAGGTGTTACTGCTAATCCAATCTTCCCTACATCACCTTTAGGAAGTCCTTTCTTTATTTGTTCCCAAGAATTTCCACTATTTGTAGATTTATAGATTCCTGAATTGGGGCCACCTGCTAGGAGCGACCAGGTGTGCCTTCTTCTCTGATATGCTGCCGCATACAAAACATCCGGATTCGAAGGATCAAACTCTATATCAGTTACTCCAGTATCTTTATCAACTTTAAGAACGGCTTTCCATGTTTTTCCACCATCCATTGTCTTGTATAAACCACGATCCCCGCCGGAAGACCAAAGGGGGCCTTCTGCCGCTACATAGACAACATCGCTATCTCTGGGGTCAATTAAAATCTTTCCTATATGTTCTGATTTTTTCAATCCCATGTTTTTCCACGAACTTCCTCCATCCTGACTCAAATAGATGCCATCACCCCATCCGACGTGACGCCCACTTACGTTTTCACCTGTTCCTACCCATATACGACTGGAGTTGTTTGGGTCAATAGTAATAGTGCCGATAGAATAAGATTTTTGATTATCAAATACAGGGCTCCATGAAGTCCCCCTGTTGATGGTCTTCCACACTCCACCAGAGCCCACTGCGACATACCATATACTTTGATTATTTGGGTCTACGGCGATATCTGCAATTCGTCCTCCCATGAGAGCTGGACCGATACTTCTTAGATTTAAATTGGATACAGTTTTGGACAATTCACTTTCATTTGTAGTCTGAGCAATATTATTTACTGAGAAACCAAAAAATAAAGTGAGGGCTAAGAAGCATGAGATGAGGTGATTTCTTTTCATAATTAAAGCAATTCTGTATTTAATAATTCTAGGCTTTGAATATACAATTTGTATAACTAGCCTTTTATTTATTCAATGCAAAAATCTTTATTCTGGCCCTTACTCTTTTTCATTTTTTTTCATCATACTCAGCTAAGAAACTAAATGTCTTAGCTGCATTTAACCTCTATTGTGAAATGGTTGCAAATGATGCTATTCCTCTAGCTTTTCACTATACAATGAAATCAAGTGAATTGGATGTCTATTGGACAGGTTTTCTTCACCTTGCTGATGAACACAATAAAGTGTTTTAATAACTCTATCGTCTGACAAGAATAAAAGCTTGGTTATCATGGGTTTGTAATATATAAATACATAACTCGTGCCGCGTTACGTGGTATGTTTTTAATTCACTTCATTGAGAATGAATTGATTTAATTCCATCGATAATTGATCCAAGCTTTTCTCTGTTTTCTTGTGAGATAGGTCCAAACTAATATTCTACTCTTTTTTTGCCCTTGAGACATTGGAATAATTCGGTATTCACCCTCAGGCATTCCGCTTAGTTTATCGACAAGAATATCTAAGTTTTCCTGCTTAGATACTAAAGATGTATACCACATTACCGAGTTTGGCAATTCAGCACTTTCCGATATCAACTTAGAGACAAAATTCAATTCTCCACCTTCACACCATAATTCTTGACTCTGACCCCCAAAATTGAGTTGAGCTGTATTCTGGCTTTTTCCTAATTTTTTCCATTTGAGTTCTGCGGCATCAATAATGGCTTGTGGGCTCTCGTGGAATGGTGGGTTGCATACAATTACATCATAATAGTCACCTTCTGCGAGTAAATTCTTGATTAAACTTTGAGGGTCACTTTGCTTCAATATGCTGACTTTATTTTCAAGACTATTTTCTTTTAAAATCGTTTGTGCATTTTGGATAGCAGTATCATCTATTTCACTTCCAGTACATGACCAATTAAACATTTGATGAGCTATAAGTGGATAGATACAATTGGCTCCGAGTCCAATATCCCACATTTTAATCTTATTCCCTTTTGCTCTTTTATTGTGAAAGTCCTCAGATAATAAATCTGCAATATTGAGCATGTAATCAGCTCTTCCAGGGATAGGAGGGCATAGAAAACCATCAGGTATGCTCCAATTCTTAATGTTATAATGCAATCTTAAGAGTGCTGCATTCAATGATATCACAGCCTTAGAATTTGTAAAATCTATAGTTTTTTCTTGGTGAGGGTTTAGGACTACATATTTATTTAACTCAGCATAAACATTTACCAAAGCTTCAAAATCATATCCTTGATTATGAGGGTTGTTAGGATGAAGATTTAATTTACGAATTTTCATGTCTTGAGTTTTTTCCAAACATAAAGGAGGTGATTTGTCAACAAACCACCTCCTTTTAAAGTACATATATTTATTACAGAAGATTACTTCAGATCAAATCTATCCAGATTCATCACTTTCGTCCATGCAGCTACAAAGTCAGACATGAATTTATCCTTAGAATCTTTACATCCATAAACTTCAGCTAAAGCTCTCAACTCGGAGTTAGATCCAAAAATCAAATCTGCTCTACTTCCCGTCCATTTTACTTTGTCCGACCTACGATCTCTTCCTTCGAATGTATCCTGATCATCAGAAGTCGCGCTCCATTTCACACTTAGATCCAATAGGTTTACAAAGAAGTCATTGGTCAAAGTTTCTGGATTGTTTGTAAAAACTCCATGATCTGATCCATCATAATTAGTTCCTAATACTCTTAAGCCTCCTACAAGTACTGTCATTTCCGCAGCTGTCAGAGTAAGCAATTGTGCTCTATCTACTAATAATTCTTCAGCTGAAGAGGTAAACTTAGTCCTTTGATAATTTCTAAAACCATCAGCTTGTGGTTCCAATACTCCAAAAGATTCTATATCTGTATTTTCTTGACTGGCATCTGCTCTTCCGGGAGCAAAAGGTACAGACACAGAGTGCCCCGCTTTTTGAGCAGCTTTCTCAACTCCAACACCACCTGCCAGGACAATCAAATCAGCTAGTGAAACCTGACTTCCTGAGCTGTTAAAATCATTCTGAATGCTTCTTAAAGCATCTAAAACCTTAGAGAGTTGTGCTGGATTATTTACTTTCCAATTCTTCTGAGGAGAAAGCGCAATACGTCCTCCATTTGCTCCACCTCTCTTATCTGAACCTCTGAATGTGGATGCAGAAGCCCAAGCAGTTGATACTAATTGTGAGACTGACAAGTCAGTATCCGAAATTTTGGATTTAAGAATTGCAATATCATCGTCATTGATTATTTCATGGCTTACTTCTGGAATAGGGTCTTGCCAAATCAATTCTTCCTGAGGTACATCGGTACCTAGATAAAGAGATTTAGGTCCCATGTCTCTATGTGTCAATTTGTACCAAGCCCTTGCGAATGCATCAGCAAATGCATCAGGATTTTCATGAAACGACTTTGATATTTTATTGTAAGCTGGATCTTCTCTTAATGAAAGATCAGTAGTCAACATTATTGGTGTATGACTTTTAGTTGGATCATGTGCATCCGGCACAGTTCCACTTCCCGCATCACCTTTTGGCTTCCACTGTTGTGCTCCTGCAGGACTCTTTGTAAGTTCCCACTCATACCCATATAAATTGTCAAAAAAGTTATTGCTCCATTTAGTTGGTGTAGTCGTCCATGTTCCTTCTAGTCCACTTGTAATGGCATGAGGTCCAGCTCCTGATTCAAAGGTGTTTTTCCAGCCCATACTCATCTCCTCTATTCCTGCAGCTGCAGGTTCTTTTCCTACATATTTGTCAGGATCAGCAGCGCCATGTGTCTTTCCGAACGTATGACCACCAGCTATAAGAGCTACGGTCTCCTCGTCATTCATGGCCATACGAGCAAATGTCTCTCTGATATCTTTAGCAGCAGCAATAGGATCAGGATTACCATTTGGTCCTTCTGGATTCACATAGATTAGTCCCATCTGTACAGCTCCTAAAGGATTCTCTAGGTATCTATCTCCAGAATATCTTTTATCACCTAACCATTCACTCTCAGATCCCCAGTAAATATCTTCTTCTGGTTGCCATATGTCCGTTCTGCCACCACCAAATCCAAAAGTTTCAAAGCCCATGGATTCTAAAGCTACATTTCCGGTAAGAATCATAAGATCTGCCCATGAGATCTTTTTTCCATATTTTTGCTTGATAGGCCACAAGAGCAGTCTTGCTTTATCCAAGTTGCCGTTATCTGGCCAACTATTCAAAGGAGCAAAC
>DKPS01000150.1:15670-16189 GCA_002471345.1 Saprospiraceae bacterium UBA7328 | reverse complement strand
TACCAATTTATTTCGATTTCAAGTTAACTATGATATCTCACCCCAAGTTTCCATTTCTAGTACCATTCAATATGACGATTTAAGTACAGTACTAGGAATGAATCATAGATTTCGATGGATCATTACACCAGGCTCCGATCTATTCTTTGTCTACAATCAAAATTGGTTTAGAGAGGCCGGAGAGTATCAATTTATTGATCGGTCTAATATTCTAAAAGCGAATTATACACATAGGTTTTAATCATTTTAGAAATAGTACTCCTCTTTCCTGAATAATACAGTAAAACCTACTTGAAAAGTAGGAGTATTCAAACTTAGCGTGGAAGATGCAACAATAAAAATATTGTATTCAAGGTCTTACAACTCCTTTCTTATCTTTAACTAATGCTTACATTCCTAAGAAAAATCAGAAAGACATTGATCGAATCTGGTTCTACCAGAAAATACTTATTCTATGCAATCGGGGAGATAGCTCTCGTTGTGATTGGAATATTAATTGCCTTGCAGATTAACAATTGG
>DKPS01000150.1:0-15365 GCA_002471345.1 Saprospiraceae bacterium UBA7328 | reverse complement strand
TTGCAGATTAACAATTGGAATGAGGGAAAAAAGGATCGGATTAAAGAATCAAAAGTGTTGGAGCAAATAGCGAAGACAATAGTGTCTAATTCCGACCATTTTACTTCGAGTATAACAAAAATGAAAAGAAATTATGAACGAACAGACGAAGTCATATCAATAATTGAAGACAAACGCCCTTATGAGAACTCGATGAATCAACTTTTTCATTCGGTAAGAGTCGTTCAACGATTAAGAGTTTCTTCGACAGGATATGAAGAATTGAAGAACACTGGCTTTGACATTTTACAGTCCGCTTCATTGAAAGAGGACATTGTAAATTTGTTTGAGTTTACATATTCTCAAACTGATAAGATTTTAAATGAAGTCCAACTTTATGATGATCATTTCACCAAATTTATAATCGACAATTTCTTAGAAGTCGAGCATGATTTACTAAAACCGGTAACATATAATCAGATCATAAACAGTCATTTTTACTACTCATCATTATTACATATTCGATCCATAAGATATTGGCGAATCCTACTTCTAGAAAAGGCAAAAGAAGAGAATAGTAGGACCCTCCGACTCATCAAAGATGAATTGGGTGAAGAAGACTAAACAATGAAAAGAATATGCGATTCGAAAATTGTTTTCGCATGGAGAAAGGTGAGACCACTTTATTAACAATTATTTTGATCCTTAGCTTCTGCCTATCTTTAGAGAATGCTCACATTCCTTAGAAAAATCAGAAAGTCATTGATTGAATCTGGTAGTACTAGAAAATACTTGCTTTATGCCATTGGTGAAATAGCCCTTGTCGTTATGGGAATATTAATAGCACTTCAAATTAATAACTGGAATGAAGACAAAATGAACCGCAGAGAAGAAGTCCTGGTTTTGGATGGTTTAGAAGATGAGTTTGAGGAAAATCTGGATAGAGTAGAAAAGAGTATAGCGGCCAATGAGGCTACAGTATCTGCGGCCAACAGGCTAATAGATATTATTAGATCAGGTGAGCCGAATGCATTTTCTGAAGAAATGGATAGCCTCGTTATGATTCTTTCGTTATACAGTTCCTTTGATGCAACTATGGGTGTGGTAGACGAGGTTATAAACTCAGGCAAATTGAAAATCATTGAGGATCGTAAATTGAGAACACAATTGACAAGATGGCCTTCTGTATATGAAGAATCCAGTGAAATCAGGGGCGACCGTTCGAATATTTGGTCGAATCTCTTTGTACCTACAATGATGAAATCCTATTCCTTAGCAAATGGGGAAAATTACATAGATTTTTCCACTTGGTCTGAGCGATACAAAGTCGAAAAAAGACGTAAATCCCCTTTCAAAACCAAACTAGAAGAAGTCGATCTTCGACAACTGGAAAATGTAATTTGGCAACATAAATACAACAACCATTTTATTATCATGATCGAACTGGAAATAGAAACTTTCATTATTGAAACCATAGGTATGATTCGGGAACAAAAGATTAAATAGTGAATCATCTTGCAAGAAAGATCCAAGAAAAATAATCTTTATAACAAAATGGAAGTAGCGTTGTCATAGACTCCTCTTGGGATACATTGCCCGATTCAGTCTCTATGCTTTTGATTTGTATTTTTGGGACCTACAAAATTCCAAATTCATAAGTATATGAGTAAGTTAACAATACAAATATTCATCCTACAACTTCTTTTAAACCTTGCTTGGGTCCCCACTTCGTCTCAAGAAAGGCTGGAATTAGAAGACATTTATCACAACGGTACGTATCAAATGAAAAGATTCGGTCAAATTCGATGGATGAATGATAACAATGGCTATTCTACTCTTGAAAGAAATGCCCAAGTTGATGGATTCGATATAATCCGTTACGAGGCGGAATCAGGTGAAAGATCTGTATTGGTATCGGCCAATAGTCTCATACCTCAAGGACAATCATCACCACTATCCATTAGAAATTATGAGTGGTCTAATGATAATTCAAAACTCCTTGTATTTACGAATACCCGAAAAGTCTGGCGTCGTCATACGAGAGGTGATTATTGGGTCTTGAATTTGGTTAACGGTGAGTTATCACAACTAGGTAAATCCATAGACCGCGCTACAATGATGTTTGCTAAGTTTTCACCCGATGATACCAGGGTCGCTTATGTCAGTAAGAACAATATCTACGCTGAAGACATTGTGACTGGAAAGATTACTCAACTTACCTTGGATGGAAGTGATCGGATCATCAATGGAACTTTTGACTGGGTTTATGAGGAAGAATTATCATGTAGGGACGGATTTCGATGGAGTCCTGATGGTAACCAAATTGCGTATTGGCAATCCGACACAAAAGGGCTTGGGACATTCTATATGATCAACAATGTCGATTCCATTTATTCGACGCTTATTCCGCTTCCGTATCCAAAGGTCGGGACAGATAATTCGGCGGTAAAGGTGGGAGTGGTCAGTGCATCTGGAGGAAGTACCAAATGGTTTGATGTACCAGGAGACCCTAGAAATAATTATCTGGCCCGCATGGATTACATCTCCAACTCCAACGAAGTGATGATTCAGCAATTGAATAGAAAACAGAATGAGAATACCGTCTGGATAGGTAACACGAAAGACATGTCACTGAATGCAATTTTCACTGACAAGGACGACGCTTTCCTGAATATTCATGACAATATTATGTGGCTAGAGGATGAGCAATTTTTTACTTGGACGAGTGAGAGAGATGGGTGGAGGCATTTGTATAAAGTGTCCAGAGATGGCAAAGATTTCACAACCATTACTAAAGGTGAATTTGACGTGGTCCGTATCAACTGTATTGACCCCGAAGGAGGATATGTGTATTATATCGCTTCCCCAGATAATCACACCCAGCGATATTTATATCGAAGCAAGATCGATGGAAGTTCTGTGGCTGAAAGAGTAAGTCCTGAAAGTCAATCTGGGCAGCATGCCTATCAAATATCTGCCGACGCGAAATATGCCATCCATACTTTTCATAACACCGCTACACCGAATGATATATCTCTGGTTGATCTAAAAAGTCATAAGACCATTCGAAGCTTAGAGGACAATCATGAACTATCTGAAAAAGTGAAAGATCTAGGGTTGTCTGAAAAAGAATTTATCAAGCTAGATATTGGAGAAGTCATATTAGATGCATGGATGATTAAACCACAAGGTTTTGATGCTACTAAAAAGTATCCCATTATATTTTACATCTATGGCGAACCTGCTGGATCGACGGTGCAAGATGCTTGGCAGGGCGGAGCGCTCTGGGATCGTTACTTATCTCAACAAGGATATATTGTAGTAAGTATCGACAATCGAGGGACACGAACTCCTCGAGGTAGAGATTGGAGAAAGTCCATTTACGGTCAAATAGGAATACTAGCAGCGCACGATCAAGCAGCAGCCGCAAAGAAGTTGTTCGAGATGTATCCCTTTATCGATACTGACAAAGTAGGAATGTGGGGCTGGAGTGGTGGTGGCCAGATGACAATGAATTGCTTATTCAGATATCCAAAGATTTACAACTCTGGAATAGCCGTTGCTTTTGTGGCTGATCAAAGGTTATATGACAACATCTATCAAGAACGATACATGGGACTATTAACCGAAAATGAGGCCAATTATATCGAAGGGTCTCCTATTTCACATGCCAAAAACTTGCAGGGAAATCTCATGATTATGCATGGTACAGCCGATGACAATGTACATTATCAGAGTTTTGAGAGATTGACCAATGAATTGATTAAACACAATAAGGTGTTTGATATGATGTCGTATCCGATGCGAGCTCACGGTATTCGAGAAAGGGACAATACCTCATTACATGTAAGAAAAATGATGACCAGATACTGGAATAAAGTCTTTCTGGGCAATCAGCAAAGTGGTAATGAGATAAAGCAATAATGAGTTAATTGGAGGAAGCATATCTTACCGAAAATCTCCAATATTCGATGTCCAAATAGGACAGTTGATTCTGACGATTCCAATAGTCGTGTCCTTATTTCATAAAAAACAATCACTAGATTTAATCATAGAATCAGAGATTTGTAGTCTTTTAAACTCGGGCAGTGTGGATTTAACAAAACCCTCTTATGATAAAAAGCCATAAAAATGAGTGCAGGGCTATGGTTCTGTACCTCATTATTGCCAATACTTCAATTGTACGGAAGTTGGAAGAAGGGATTATTATGGAGACGATTTGAGTGATTTGATCTTCCTTTCCTATCTTTATAGACGATCGCTGCACGATGTCAGCACCCTATATCGTATATTCACTTTCCTAAGAAAGATCAGAAAGTCATTAATTCAAACAGGTTCAACCCGAAAGTACCTGACCTATGCTATTGGCGAGATTGCTTTGGTCGTGATCGGGATATTGATTGCCTTACAGATCAATAACTGGAATGGATGGAAAAAAGATAGAGATCTTGAGAAATATTATCTGCAAAGAATTGTCGCTGACCTTGAAACTGACCTTTTTGAAATGGACAGAACGGTTAATTCGGGATCTTTCCAGGTGAGAATGGCCATCGATATTTTAGAATATATGGATGTCAACACTGAAGAATTTGTTAGCTTATTTCAAAAGCGTCCACGCGAATTTGTCTTAAACGCTATTAAAACATATCCTTCTGGTGACAGTATACCAGGTATTTTAAACAAGACTTTTGGAATTAATTCCAAACAATTGTGGGCAGGCCAAGAGGTAGATCGCACCGATTTTACTTTCCGTGAAATGGTGAATAGTGGGAAGTTGGGGCTTATTGAAGATCTAAGTTTAAGGGAATTATTAATTGCACACTATGTGAATGAAACTGCCATGCTAGATATTCAGGATATAGCCGCTGTAGTAAGATCCAATTACCAAGAGTTCATGAGTAGGGAAAAATTACCGATTATTCAGAACATGACTGCGGATGAATTTTTCAACAGGCTTGGGAACAAAGAGGAATATGAAACGATATTAAAAGATTATGTATATGGAGTTGCTTTTGGTTTGGGTCGATTCAGAACCAATTCTCCAAAGAAGACTCAAATGATGATTGATTCAGTGGCGAACTATTTGCAAAGACTTTGATTAGAATCACTCACTAGCTTAACATTATTTAGTACCTAGTTAGTTCTTAAAACAATGCCACTTATAAAAAGTGAATTCAAACTATTTATACACTGCACTAGGTCAATCAGCCAAGCGGTAATGAGATAAAGCCAAAATGAATTTATTGAATGAAGCTTGTCTTCCCACAATCTCCATTCTTCGATGTAGTGATCAGATTGTCGATACTAACAATTTCTATAGCCTTGTCCTCATTTCAATATGTGAATTGCATGATCTTCAAATTATAGTTCTATTGATTCCAGAACAAATAGGATAGATAGTTCATGGTTAGACCTTTTTATAAATTTGATCTTGCGATTACGTGAGAGGTTTTTGAGTTTTTGTTCTGAGAATTCTGAATGCGGATATTTATTATCTGCAAAGGATTAAAAGAGAATATCACTCTTGACAAAAAATGCTTTTATTATCTTCATTGAATGCTCACATTCCTCTGAAAAATAAGGAAGTCATTGATTGAATCTGGCAGTACCAGAAAGTACCTGATCTATGCAATTGGAGAAATACTCCTTGTCATGATTGGGATTCTCTTGGCTTTACAAGTGAATAGTTGGAATTCACATCGAACAGACCGCATTCTTGAGGTGCAATATCTCAATAATATGTTAGTGGACTTATCCGATGATGAACTTCACCATTCACAGTCCAAAAAAGTTTGGAATAATCACAGTGAAACTGCCAAAATTTTGATTAAGACTTTAGCATCAGATTCTTCATTAATCTTTAAATCAAATGCAGTTAATCATTTTTTAAATGAGGCTCACATCAAATCCTTCGTCCTGCAACAAACAACATATAAGGATTTGATAAGCAATGGGACTCTTCGGTTGATAACCAATAGTTCATTAAGAAATGAAATTATCCAACATTATACAAGGTTTGAGCAGATGAAAGAAAAGTATTTGACAGATGTTGAGTGGAAACAATCTTTTACTCGAGAACTTGATATTCAAACTTCTTTAATTACCTATGATCCTTTTGTGAATAATTTGTTCGAGAATTCTACTATGCTTGACTATTCTGATTTAGGTTTTTTAAATGACACAAATAGTGATCGATTCGGGCTCATTTTAAATACAATAACATCAAGAATATGGTCAATGCGTCAGCAAGAGAAAAGGATAATTCCCTTAATATCTTCTACACAAAATTTATCGGAGCTTATAAGAAATGAGTTAGCGGATAAATAGCGCTTCTGAAGGAATCAAAAATGGTGTCGCCACATCATTTATGAAAATATAGTATCGAAGAAAGGGCTGCTTTTCACCCCCTATTAAATTAAACCCGACTTGTTTTATATTTACTAAATGCTCACATTCTTCAGAAAAATAAGTCTTCTAGACATTTACTGATTGTATCAAGTTCTACTCGAAAGTACTTGCTTTATGCCATTAATAAAATCCTCCTGGTCGTAACGGGAATATTGATTGCCTTGCAAATCAATAATTGGAATGATCGGGAAAAAGCTAAAATCAAAGTATCCGAATCTTTAATCAAACTCAGCTATGATCTTCGATTTGACATTCAAAAATTCAATAAAATTGATAGTATATATGATCAATGGTTGGAGGAGTGTCAATATATCTTTGATGAAGTGCTTAGTGGCAAAAAAAAACTTCGATTGATGAGTATGTTCCAGGAAGAGGGTCACTTTTCTATATTTCTGTCCGTGAAAGCTCATATACTGAAATGATCAATACAGGATTGCTGTACCAAATTAAGGACAACGCATTGAGCTCTTCAATTAATAATTAATATGAATTAGCAAAATTTGAACTGGAAAAGGTAAATCGTGATAATCAAGATTTTACAGATTACGAATTAGCTCCTCAAACACGAGAACAAAAGAATATCGTCATGCGGTTAGTTGAGCAAAGAAATCTTGAATATATAGATTGGGCTTGGTTACAAAACCCTAATTCTGAATTATATAAGCATCTTGAAGTCTCAGTCACTTGGTATAAGTCTGCAATACAAGCCAATCAGAGCGTACTCAACATTCTGAAAAAAGATGCAAGCAGACTTATTGAATTAATAGAATCAACATAACGAACGTTGAGTATAACTGCTGATCCATTCTCGTCTATATCTCGTCCGTTTACTATCTTTAATGAATGCTCACATTTCTAAGAAAAGTCAGAAAATCAATGGTCGACACTGGTAGTACTAGAAAATACCTCCTTTATGCGATTGGAGAGATCGCTCTTGTGGTGATTGGTATTTTGATTGCTTTGCAGATTAACAATTGGAATGAGGAGAAAAAGATAAATAACTCAATTAAGAATCACTTATTTATTCTCCAGCAAAATTTAAAAGAAGACCAAATAATACTACACCAAATGCAAGCTGGAATGATCGATAATTTCAATTATGCCGATTCCCTTTTAATGTATTTTAAAACACTGATTCCATATGATTCTAATACCACTAAATTTTTGAGTAAATCATTGATAGAGCTTCAGTTTAGACCGAATACGAATGCCATCGAAACGATTTCACAATCGAATGAGATTCCCTTTTTAGAATCAGAATTACAAGAGGCGGTTATTAATTATTATGCCCTAGTGAAAAGCACAAAAGCCCGAGAACTCATTTCAAATGACCAAATTGCAAACAAATACGAACCCTATATATTCACTCATTATCCTCATGTTTTCCAAAAAAATAATAAATGGGACTATGTGAAAAATCAATATGAAGATGACCCAAGGTCAATTGTTAAAATAGATCAGGAAAAGCTAATAGCTGACAAAACATTAGAGGCACATATGATTGCTCGTCGAGACCAAAGTGATAATTTAAAAGCACTTTACAATAGCTTAATTACAAGCTCTAACCAAGTGCTCAACCTGCTGGAAAATGAATTAGAAAAAGAGTGAAAAGGTCAAAATTTATCATTGCTAAATATGGTATTACGATTCAAATAAAGAAACGTTTTATGTAATTCCAGGACCATTCGCGTCTACATAAGTTAATGTAGACGATGTCAGACACTAAGAACTTACATAATGAGATATCTTCGTAACTACAACGACTAAAAGAATGAGGTCTAATTAATAAAGAAGGGACAAGTGTCAATTCACATGTCCCTTCTTGTGTGATCATTCCTTGGGTTACTGGCATATATGCCACCAGCTATTATGCTCAGTCAAATCATATTAGCTCTATTACGAATACTTCAATTCATTCCTACTTAAGCCTATATCTCAATCCTACATAAGTATTTCGGCCAAAAATTGGCCCCCAAATAAGCGTGCTATCAAAATACTCCCCAAACGGCTGATCACTGGATAGAATTGGATTGTCTTGCCTGTATCCAAAAAGATTCTCTACCCCCAGGTAAACATCAAAACGCTCCTGCCAAGATTTGCTGATTTGCAAGTTCACTACAGCAAAGTCTGGTGATCTTGATGCCAATTGATACTCCACAGGATTAGTAGAAGTATTTGGCATACGCTTAGAACTCTGCCAATTTACAGTCAAGTCGAATTTCCAAAGATCAGTCGTGCTATAGGCTATATTGGCGAATGCTCGATGTGGTGCAACTAACGGTTTTTGTAACAAATCATCATTATAGGTCGTACGCACATCCAACCATCGATAGACAAAACGCAAATCCAAACGCTCCACTAATTCATAATCGACTTGTGCCTGTACGCTATTGGAATAAGATTTTCCATTTAGATTGTAAAATGATACATATTGAGCACTCGAATCCAAATCCATGACTATTTGGTTTTCGAAATGTGTCCTATAGAAGTCCAAACTAATCGTCCCATCGTGAGCATTCATTCGGAAAGATTGAGTAAAATTCAACCCATAATTCCATGCTACTTCTGGATTAAGCCCATAAGGTTTATCACTATCATCTCCTTGGATGATAAAAGTTCTTGAGCTGGCAAGCATTCCATTATTTTCAGCAAGGATATTTGCAGTACGTTGACCTCTTCCTGCACTAGCTCTTAAAACACTATTGTCACTCAAGGCATATCGCAAATGAAATCGAGGGGTCAGAAATCCCCCAAACTGATTGTGATAATCACCTCTCAATCCGAGCACCAAAGAAAACTTATCTAACCACGAGTAATCGTACTCTACGAAAACTCCTTGTACTGATTCTGTTCGATCAAACGAGGTCTCATTCAGGCTTTCATCATAATCATCATATTGGAAGCTGAACCCTGTACGGAATGAATGGTTTGTATTGCCTAATATATCTTGATAAAGAAAGTTGGCATAAAGAGAACGCTGCGATGCCTCATAACCATTCGTACCAAAATAGCTGTCCTGGTTATGGCTTACTGCATTGAGTTGCAAGGCAACAGATTTCCATGGTGAATCCACATATATTTTACCAAGCTTAAACCATCCTTCCATACGGTGTATATCGGTATCCATCCCCCAACGGTTCTTGGTTCCTGCATCAGTCGATGGCTCAAAATCCAACTCACCACCGACCATATCTATAAAAGTAGCCTTAATCCCAAATTGTGCTCTTATTCCGTCATCCCCTACAAATTTCCAACGATTTAAGCCAATGAAATTCTTACCCAATGGATTGTCCAGGAACCCATCATCATTTCGGTCATGTCTTATAGAATTATCTTTACCATGAAGTAATACAGCTGTAGACCATTTCCCATCTCCGATCTGATGTGCCCAGTTAGCATTAGCCTCTAATCTACCTCCTTCATTCGCATAAAGATTCAGATAGAGACGTTCAGCATTTTCTGGTTTGCGCAATTCTACATTAATCTGTCCAGCAATGCTTTCATAACCATTAAGGACAGATCCTGCACCTTTATTCAATTGGATACTTTCAATCCAGGTGCCTGGCACAAAGGTCATACCATACATCGCTGAAAGGCCTCTGATATCAGGAATGTTCTCTCGGGTAATGAGGGTATAAGGTCCCGCCAGACCAAGCATCTGTATCTGACGTGTGCCTGTGACTGCATCGGTAAAAGAAACATCCACACTTGCACTCGTTTCAAAGCTCTCTGATAGATTACAACAGGCAGCTTTAAGTAATTCTTCCTCACCTATTTTTTCAATCTTCAAAGGGTCAGTGAAGGAGATTTCAGTCGACTTTTTACGATATTTTATTTCAACTTCACTAAGCGAAACGTTTGACTCTAATAGTACTTCTACACTTTCATCCCCTTCAATTATAAGAGTATCACTCATATAACCAATGAAGCTCACTACAAGATGTTTCGTTTCATCAGTATTTAAGAGTTCAAAGTTTCCATCTGTATCACTGCTGGTTCCTACAGAAGTTCCTACCCAATGTACATTAGCTCCAACCAGTGGAAGAAGATCCCCGTCTAATGAAAGTTCATATACGGTTCCAACTATTTTGTCAGTTGACGATTGGGCTCCTAGATGTACTATACTTAAGAGCAATAGCCAACATAAGAAAATTTTATTTTTCATAGTTGGACTATTTAATGAACTTCTACACCATCTCTATACCGACAGCATTTAGGTAACTTCTTGTATTTTTTATCCGAAGCTTTTACCTTTTCAGTGTCGTGCCCTACTTCTGCGATAGCCTTGTGAATTGCCATCTCGTCTATATCATTCGTCTTATAAACTACTTTTAGAATTTGAGTTTCTTTATTCCATTTAGCGAACTTTACACCTTTTTGTAACGCGGCATTTTCAATTCGTTTTTTACACATCTTACACACACCGGTTACTTCAAATTCAGACGTTTCTATTTGGTTATTTTTTACTTGAGCCTCCAGAGATGTAGTACTAAATATTACAATGGATAGAAAAAGTAAGTATTTCATTACAGATATTTTTTATATGAAAAATGAAGGGTTGATTAACTATACTCAGGTCTTTATAGACTAGATATAGTGATCATGCGTAATGAAGACGCGAACAATACATGGTGTAGAGAGGAATAGATGATTTGGTGTCTAGTAATTTGAAAAGTAGAGGCTTTACCTCATTTGTCACCAATAGATTAAAGTCAAATCTTAAATCAGCATTTAGATCTGCAATACTTTTTTCAGAATCCGATCTATTTATACAGATTTGTTCGGCGTTGTCAAGTTGTAAGACATATGTTATTTCCGTGCAGCAAGATTGTGTTTCACCATTGCTACAACATCCATTTTTATTACAATCTGTTTTCTCAGAGGATACCAATTTGTTAGAGCATAAATGCACATTTATGTTCACCCCTGCTGATAAGGTCAAGTAAAAAACAGAAAACAATATGGTAACGAAATTCTTCATATTACTTAACCCTACAAAATTATGGTTATTCTTAAACATATGCCAAATTCTAATATTAATGGGACGTTAATGTACCAACCTCAGTGAAAGATTGAGAGAATGTAAATTTTATCCTACAAAATAGATGGAATACATTGGACTCGAGCACATATACATGATACTGCACAGGGCCATGGAATAGTTGTACAAGACTTGCTTCTTCTTTCATATCTTTAACACATGCTCACCTTCTTAAGAAAAATCAGAAAATCATTAATCGAATCTGGTTCAACCAGAAAAGACTTGATTTATGCGATTGGTGAGATTGCATTGGTTGTGATTGGGATATTGATAGCCCTACAGATCAATAATTGGAACGAATCGAGAAAGAACCATGAGCGAATCAAGGAAAACGTCAAAGGCCTAATGATAGATCTCAGTAATGACAGTATACATTTGTCAACCAATCTTCTAAGAATAGAAAGAGAATATCAAATATTTGAAAGCTTCAAAATCCGACTTACCAAGCCTGAGTCGACTTTGGATACATTAATACAAATTGCACGACATGAATTCAGCCCTGTTGTCAATATAGCTCGACTTGAAAACAATAGTACCTACGACATTTTAGTCATGTCAGGTGAAGTCAATTTATTCGACCGACAAATCATTGAAAGAATAAATGATTACTATTCATATTATGAAAATATTAAAGTATCTGATTATGAAAATTGAAATTTATATCTGAATTCAATCCAAGAATACACTAATCACTTCACTCACAAATTCACATTTATCAATGACGGGCATCTGATCGATGAAATATGGGAATCTGCTGAAATAGCAACTCTGTTACCCAAATTCAATTCATGGGCAGCCACTAAACGCTTATACTATTCTCAGAGAGAGAGAAAACTCAAGATTTTAAAGGAAATGAATACCAGTCTAAGTTCTCTTCTTAAAGAAAGATATACTACTAATGAATAAGGATTCTTAATCTATATAAAACATATGCTCACCTTCCTCAGAAAAGTAAGAAAGTCTTTGATTGAATCAGGCTCATCACGTAAATACTTGATATATGCCATCGGTGAGATTGCTTTAGTAGTTATTGGAATATTGATTGCTCTGCAGATCAATAATTGGAATGAATGGAGGAAGGATCGGGTGCTAGAGAAACTACTACTTACTGAAATAAACAGCGAATTTCGAGATAATAAAAAGCAATTTGAAAGAGGATACTCGGCCCATAGGCTTGCTTATTCGAGTACCTTGGATCTCGTGGAGTATTTTCCTATTCAACTTGAATCGCATATTGTAGATTCGGTCTTTCTCAAGTTAAGGCTGAGTTTAGAAAGGTACACCTTTAACCCATCTCAAGGCACCATTCTTTCAATGCTTAACAATTCGACGTTTGAGGTAATACGTGATGAGGAACTGAGAAAACTACTCATTTCATGGAACGATTGGGTAAAGGATTATCAGGAGAATGAAACTCAAAAAATGGTCTATACCAGAATATTTCTCGTCCCAATTCTCAATAAGGATCTCAATTTTAGGGATACTTCTGATGGGCGAATTAATTGGGAGGTACTCAAAACACTGGAATTTGAAAATGTGATTAGACAGACAAGCATCTTTTTAAGTGAACTTATAGAAGGAGAAGATTACGATAGAGTGCATTATGCGATACATCGGATTATTGAGCTTTCGCAGACCATTGAATAGGTTTCGATGTTGCCCCATAAGATCTATGTAGACAAGTTATAAACTAGTAAAATTCGATGTTTGATTCATGGTCTTTTCTATAGTATCAACGAAGCCATATTGGTTTTACTACCATATCTGAAGTTCCTTCATATATCCGATTCATTATATTTGAAGAATGCTCACTTTACTCAGAAAAATAAGAAGGTCAATGGTTGAAAAAGGTTCTACCCGTAAATATCTTCTCTATGCCATCGGAGAGATTGCTCTTGTTGTGATCGGAATTTTAATTGCCTTGCAGATTAATAATTGGAATAATAAAAGGATACAAAAAATCAATGAAATCAACTCACTTCAATTGCTTGAAGACAATTTAAAGGAACAAAGAGAGCAAGCTGTGTTTTCCCGACGCTTGAGTAAAGATAGACTGGTTTTAGGCATAGAAATCTTGGATTTCTTGGATGAATCCAATGTCTTTCATGATTCACTGAGTCAAGATTTCCGCATAATAACCAAGGAGTCTACCTCAAACTATACAGTGAGTAGTGCCTACGAGTCAATCAAAGAAATTAAATTATCAAACGACACACTGGCTGAGAAAATTCATGAACTCTACGAAGTGCTCTTACCACGTATCGACAGTCGAACCATCATTTCTGAAAATATCACTGAATTCTTTGAAAGTTATGTATTGCAACATTTTGACCTCGTAGAACTGTCCAGAAGTCATACTTTTGGTGACATCGATTATAAAGACAAGGTTTCTCAATATATTGAAAAGCAATGGTTTCGGTCTCACTTTGGATTGCGACCAAAGAATTATCAATTCCTACGCAATGACCCTGAATTCAGGAATCTCCTCAAATATTCATTTGAGATGAGAACAGGTCAAATAATAAGCCTTGAACGTGTAATTTCCGCAATTGATGAAATAAGTATTATTCAAGAAAGCGAATTGAATCTTTAATAGAGTATTTCATCTATAGGAAGTGGATAGCCTTATTTCTTATCTTTAGTGATAGTTGTTGCACTATGTCAATACTGTATATCTCATGTTTACATTTCTCAGAAAAATTAGAAAATCGTTGATTAAAAGAGGCAATAGCAGGCAGTACTTGGTTATTGCAGTAGGTGAGATAGCTTTGGTTGTAATTGGAATATTGATTGCCTTGCAGATTAACAATTGGAATCAAAACAGAGTTAACAGACAGTTTGAAAAAGATTATCTGAAAAGATTTGTTCTTGATATAGAAAGAGACACATCACTGATCAGATTTATTGAAAATGGAATGGAAAGAAAGGAGGGTGATCTTAAAGTTGTCAAGAGTTATCTTGATGACCGGAGGACTATTTTGACCGATTCAGAGATGCAAGTACTTGATCGGAGTCATGCATTTGGTTCCGACTTGCCAAATGCCAGATTAACAGGTACGGTTCAAGAAATCACTTCATCTGGGCAATTAAGATTAATACGGAACACGAAGCTCAGAAATAAAATAACCAACTATTATTCTTTCTGGGATCACACCTACTACAGAATCAATAATAAGAGATCTGATTATCCATCCCTCGTCTTGCAGATTATTGATAGAGAAGGAGTTTTCGATGATGATCCAATAAATAAGGGTAAAACTTTATCTGAAGTTCTATCAGAATTTGAAATAGAAAATGTAATAGAGATTATCTGGATGAACTGTTAGTAGATAATATTCAGAAAGCTCAAAATGCTTGTCGAATGTACTTGCGCATACAGGATTAGCTGGAATGCCGATATCTTCTGACACCTTCAATTATTATCTAACCCATACTGCCACCTCATTTTTCGCTCCAAGAACAGCAAAGTTTGAACAGGTCATTAACGGTGAAGATTTTAATTTGATCCAGGACGATTCATTGCGACATCTATTGACCGAGTATAATACAAGAATGCAATATGCGAATTCTCTTCATATAGGTGCCAGAAAAAGCTGGGATGAACTTAATGATTACATAGGGGAACACTATAGTGTACGCAGAACAGTATCAATAGCAAACCAATTATATAAACACCTTAACGATATTGGTGATACCACTTTCGACTTCGATTTAGAAAAGATATTGAAAGACCCTCATTTTGAGAATATCATAACTGAGCGGCTCGTGAATTTAGATTATTGGCGACGCCGGGTAAATCAATATCCTAGACATACAGAGTTGACCTTGAAGTATTTGGAAGAGAATTATTAGAAGTAGATATATGGTTATTTGGATAAGTGGTCATCGAATCAAATAGTATTTTGATATTATAAAACACATGCCTCGATATCCCATA
>DKPS01000248.1 GCA_002471345.1 Saprospiraceae bacterium UBA7328 | reverse complement strand
ACTTCATTATCTCTTACATTCATTCGTTCTCGAATGGTTCTAGCCATCCTAGCTAACCCTACACCAAACTGTGCATATAATTGCTCTCCTACAGTTCTAATTCTTCTATTATTCAAATGATCAATATCATCAAGCTCTGCTTTTTGATTAATCAATGAAACAAGATATTTTACAATAAGGATAATGTCATCCTTAGTTAGTACCAGTATATCATTATCAATTGAAAGTCCTAATTTTCTATTGATTTTGTATCTACCTACTTCACCAAGATTGTATCTTTTGTCAGAGAAAAACAACTTATCAATAATTCCTCTCGCTGTATCCTCATCGGGTGGATCGGTACCCCTCAATTGTCTATATATATGCTGAACAGCTTCAAGTTCAGAACTTGAAGGATCTTTTTGAAGGGTATTATATATAATACTAAAATCTTCCCCTAACCCTTCTTTTTGAAGGATAATCATATCTACATCTGCCTCTTCAATGAGCTTCACATTCTCTTCATCCAATACTACCTCTCTTTCAAGAATGATCTCGTTTCTTTCTATTGTAACAACTTCACCAGTATCCTCATCCACAAAATCCTCAGTCCATTTTCTTAAAACCCTTGCGGCAAGTCTTCGGCCTATAGACTTCTTTAAAGTCTTTTTATCAGCTTTAACTTCTTCAGAAAGTCCAAAAATGTTCAGTATATCTCTATCAGAATCAAAACCTATGGCTCTTAATAAAGTAGTTACTGGAAACTTTTTCTTTCTATCTATATATGCAAACATCACATTATTGATGTCTGTGGCAAATTCCATCCAAGCTCCTTTAAAAGGAATTACTCTTGCAGAGTAAATCTTAGTCCCATTCGGGTGGAAAGTTTGACTAAAGAATACACCTGGCGATCTATGAAGCTGAGATACTACAACTCTTTCTGCACCATTTATGACGAAATTACCCTTCGGTGTCAAATAAGGTATATTACCTAAGAAAACATCCTGTACAATTGTTTGGAAATCTACGTGCTCCTCATCATTACATGATAATCTAAGCTTGGCCTTTAAAGGAACACTATAAGTGAGCCCCCTCTCCATACATTCTGAGATATCGTAACGTGGTGGATCTATGAAATAATCTAGAAATTCCAAGACAAAGATGTTACGAGCATCTGTGATTGGAAAGTTTTCTTGGAATACTCTGAACAGTCCCTCATGACCTCTATTCTCAGGTGTTGTTTCCAATTGGAAAAACTCCCTAAACGACTTGAGTTGTATTTCTAATAAATCAGGGTATTGCGAAGAAAGTTTAATTTTTCCGAAATTAACTCTTTCGGGTTTTTGGATCTGAACGGTTCCATTGGATGCCATTAATCGCTTTATTTACATTATGTAGTCAATTCAAACGGTTAAAGGCTTAGTCGAATATCACTACTCGACTAAGCCTTTTTCTCTTTGCTGTATATACGTTACCACACGTATATACATTGATGTAAAATTACTTTAACTCTACATCAGCACCTGCTTCAGTTAAAGCAGCTTTAATAGATTCTGCCTCTTCTTTAGCAACACCTTCCTTAATTGTAGAAGGAGCGCTATCCACTAAATCCTTAGCTTCTTTAAGACCGATACCTAATAACTGTTTAACTTCCTTAACGACTTTAAGTTTCGCAGCACCTCCAGAATTTAATACAATATCAAATTCTGTCTTTGCTTCTTCACCTCCGGCATCACCACCACTAGCAGGACCTGCTGCTACTGCTACAGCTGCTGCTGCTGGCTCAATACCGTGTTCGTCTTTAAGAATATCAGCTAATTCACTTACTTCCTTTACTGAAAGGTTAACTAACTGATCTGCAATTGCTTTTAAATCTGCCATGATTATTAATTTTTTTTAATTAGTAAATAATGGCGCGTTTCATTATGTTGAAAACTTGGAAGCCTTATCCCTGTGCTCTTTGTTCAAGAGCTTTTAACAATCCTGATATAGTTTGTCCACCTGAATTCAATGAACCAAGTACATTCTTTATCGGGGATTGTAACAATAAAATAACATCGCCGATCAATTCCTCTTTTGACTTTAATGCGGCTAATGCATCAACCTGATTATCACCTTCATATATTGCTGACTCGATATAGGCAGCTTTTAATACAGGCTTCTCAGATTTTTTTCTAAATTCTTTTATGACTTTTGCAGGCTTATTTGCTACATCTGAGAACATCAGAGTAGTCGGTCCTTTAAGTGAACCAAATAAGCCATCAAATCCTTTATCTGCAGGAAGAGCTTCTAAAGCTTTTATCGCCAAAGTATTCTTCACTACTCTTATTTCGATATCCTCTTTATAACATAGACCTCTCAATTCATTCACCTGCTCCACAGTCAGTGTAGATGAATCAGTTATATAGAAATAAGGATTTGCGTCAAATTTATTTTTTAGCTCCTCTATTTGAGTTTCTTTTTCTGTTCTTGTCATTTTCCCTTAGTTTAAGCTTTTTGGATCAACATATATTCCAGGGCTCATTGTCGAAGCCACGGATACAGATTTAAGGTAGGTTCCTTTTGAGCTAGAAGGTTTCATCTTATTTAAAATAGAAACCAACTCAACAACATTCTCTGTAAGTTTCTCTGCTGTAAAACTCACCCTACCTACAGGAGAATGAATAATCCCAAACTTGTCAACTCTGAAAGCTACCTTACCACCTTTCACATCTTGAACAGCTGCTCCTACATTTGGAGTTACAGTACCTGACTTCGGGTTTGGCATTAATCCTCTAGGTCCTAAAACACGACCAATTTTACCAACTTGAGCCATTACACTAGGAGAGGCGATAATTACATCTACATCAGTCCATCCTTTTTGAATCTTTTCTATGTACTCTGCAAGACCTACATAATCAGCACCTGCATCCTTTGCTTCTTGCTCCTTATCTGGAGTACAAAGAACAAGCACTTTTTTGGTCTTTCCAGTACCATTTGGAAGTGTAACGGTACCTCTAATAGCCTGATCGGCTTTCTTTGGGTCCACACCAAGGTGAACATGAATATCAACTGATGCATCAAATTTTGTACAGTTGACTTCTTTCACAAGGGCCATTGCCTCAGCTACTGGGTATAATTTGCCCTCTTCTAGCTTTGCTTCCGCCTCTTTACGTTTTCTAGTAAGTTTTGCCATATTATTAATTTAAAGGTATTAGCGCTCAACTTGTAGATGAGCTCCCTGGTTATAATTTACTTCTATTCAGCTTCTGCTCCTATCCAAGGTGCATTCCCAGTAATGGTAATACCTGCACTTCTTGCAGTTCCAGCTACCATCTTCATTGCTGATTCTATTGAAAAAGCATTTAAATCTGGCATTTTAATCTCAGCTATCTCTCTCACTTGATCCCAAGTTACTTTTCCAACTTTAATCCTATTTGACTCTGCTGATCCACTTTTCAATTTAGCAGCTTCTAGCAACTGAATCGCAGCAGGAGAAGTCTTAATTACAAAATCAAAAGATTTGTCCTTATATACCGTGATTACTACTGGCAACAATTTACCTTGGCTCTCTTGGCTTTTTGCATTAAATCTTTTGCAAAACTCCATTATATTAAGCCCTTTTGCACCTAGTGCAGGTCCAACAGGAGGTGCTGGATTAGCTTGCCCTCCTTTTACTTGCAATTTTACGAATCCTTCGATTTCTTTTGCCATATCTTCTTATTAAGACTGTTTTTCTACTTGCATAAAATTCAACTCCACCTCAGTTCCTCTACCAAATATTTTAACTATAACTTTTAATTTCTTTTTCTCTTCGTTTACCTCCTTAATATCACCCAAAAATTCATTGAAAGGTCCATCAACTATCTTAACTGATTCACCTACAATAAATGGTTCTATAAGCGATTCTCCTACTTCTTGGGACTCATCTACTTTACCTAACATCCTATTAGCCTCCGATTCTTGCATCGGAATAGGTTTCATCTTTCCTAAGAAATGAATCACATTGGGAATATTGGCAATACCTTGAACCATTTCTGAAGAGAATCTTTTAGAATCCGCCTCAACAAGAATATATCCTGGAAGAATGTTTCTTTCGAGAATTACTTTCTTACCATTCCTAATCTTGTAAACTTTTTCTGATGGTACAATTACTTTAGTAACTACCTCCCCCCATTTGGATCTTTGTATCTCCAATTCAATTCTCTCTTTGATCTTTCTCTCTTTACCGCTTATCACACGAAGAGAATACCATCTTGTATTTTCTGACATTAGTGTTTAAATTAAGCTCCAAGGCCATAGACAACATCAAGCAAATTACTTGCTACACCATCCATTAAGAAAATAATCAGTGCTATTATCACACTTCCTACTAGTACTACTTTTGTGCTACTTAATAGTGCTGGCAAGCTAGGCCATGTCACTTTGTGCACTAACTCGTTATAGCTTTCCTTTAAATTCCCTATTAGAGATTCCATGTTGCAATTTTCTTTTTTACACCGTTTACTGGCATTATGCAGGAGAGACAGGTCTCGAACCTGCAACCCTCGGTTTT
>DKPS01000014.1 GCA_002471345.1 Saprospiraceae bacterium UBA7328 | reverse complement strand
CTTGATCCAGAAAAAATCTTGTGTAAAGGAAAAGGTATACGTGTAGCCAGGTGTATCAGTTCTCAGCTTAAAACTGGAAAATGCTTAGGTATTCTTAAAGATGGAAATCAAGTCTATGTGGTAGAAATAGACTGCGAAGAAGTAAAAGAACCACCTAAAGAAGACATAGAATTAGGAGACCAATAACGTTGATACTCATTGAAATTTTCTCAGTCATCAATAATTTCATCTCCCTTGTTTCCCAATCAATTTTAGATACCCATCTACTGCATCATTAGGTACTGCTATTGCAACGTGGAAATATTTAATTTTCCAGTCTTGATCTTTTTTCACTAAAATTGCCGTTGACCTACAATCACCCATCCAAGTGTCTAATACCTCATCAGCCCATGCAATATCACCATCTTTAGAAATACTAATATTCCTACTCTTAGCTGTAAATGACCATGCTGTACCACGATCGAAATAGGGTTTAGCCCACACTCTCATTTCTTCTCTATTCCATCTTTCAGAAGCATCAGTTCCTACATAAATTCCATCTGGTGTCATACTTTCGAAGAAGGCATTTTCGTCAGCCTTTGCTGCAGCCTGGTGCCAATCATCCATAAGCTGATTGATAGCTTCTTTAGGATCAGTAGTACAATCAAGTTTTCTTCTTGTGTCAATAATTCGGTTGATCTTCCATGCGCCTGATTGGTTCACTAGTTCAAAATTATTGACTCCACAGTGTGATAAGTTTCCATTTACATAGAAAGAATAAGGTGTCCAGGCTTCAGCCAGTGGACCATCTACTTTTATATCATAACTCCAAATTTTCTCGTCCCATTGATCACTTCTCGGTTTGCGGATAGCATCTATAAAACCTTGAATATTACTATTCTGGAGTTTTGTTTGACCCAATTGACTTGTAGATACTGATGAAAGTGTTGCTCCACTTTCGAAAAGATGACTCACATTGGCCCCTTTAGATATCCGCATAGCGTCGAAGAGATCTTCTATTACTTTTTGGACTTTCATAGTCTCAGCGTCTGAAGGAGATGGGTCTGGTTTGGTGGATTCCGGTTTCGGCTTTTGTAGAATTAATCCTCTCTTTTGAGCAGTCAGTGAAGAAGTAATGAATACAAGGGTGAAAAAAGCTAAAAAAACTCTATAATTGGCCATGATATAATTATTAAGAAGTGATATATGCAATATAGGAAATTAGGGAAATCAAGAATGAATATTTCTGAAATTTCACTTGGTACTTGGCAAGTAGGAGGTAAATGGGGCAGTGGATTTGATGATAATCTAGCTGATGCTATAATAAATTCAGCTATAGATCAGGGAGTGAATTTTATAGATACAGCGGATATTTACGAAGCAGGCATGAGTGAAAGTGCTGTAGGAAGAGTTGTAAATAGTCGTCGAGAAGAAGTATTTGTTGCCACTAAATGTGGAAGAGCTTTACAACCTCATGAAAATGATTCCTATACACCAAAGGCTATGAGAGACTTCGTAGAAAGTAGCCTAAAGCGTATGAAATTAGAAAGGATCGATCTAGTTCAACTTCACTGCCCTCCAATAGAAGTGTATTATAGACCTGAGATATTTGGAACTTTTCAAAGACTTCAAGATGAAGGGAAAATTAGGAGTATGGGAGTCAGTGTGGAAAAAGTGGAGGAAGGAATGAAAGCCATTGAGTATGAAAATGTGACGAGTATTCAGATCATCTATAATATGTTTAGACAAAGACCCCATGAAAAACTGTTTGAATTGGCTTCAGATAGAGATGTGGGAATAATTATTAGAGTGCCATTAGCCAGTGGCCTTCTCACAGGGCAATATACTAAGAACACCACTTTTGGAAAAAACGATCATAGATTTTTCAATAGAGAAGGGGCAGGATTTGATAAAGGAGAAACGTTTAGTGGTATACCATATGAGACTGGACTTCAAGCAGTAAATGAACTCAAAGAATTATTTCCAGAATATAACAATTTGGCTCCTGTTGCTTTAAAATGGGTTTTGCAATCTTCCCATGTTACTACGGTTATACCAGGAGCTTCAAAAGTTGAGCAAGTTCAATCTAATCTGAAAGCATTGGACATACCCAAAATCACAAAGGAGCAAATGCAAAAAATAGATGAAATATATGGTCGACTGATTAAAAAAGAGGTACACCAGTTATGGTAGGACGAAAGAAAAGACTATTGATTAAAATTGGCTCCTCTACTCTTACTCAAGGGCATAAAAAAATATCTAGGGGGAAGATTGAAGATATAGCGGAGCAGCTTCAAAAGTTGCAAAAGGAATATGATATTATTTTAGTCAGCTCTGGTGCAGTTGCAGCAGCACGGCAATTCGTCGATTTAGCAGGAGGGCCTTCAATAGAGGTAAAACAGGCTCTTGCCGCTATCGGTCAAATGCATTTAATGCGGATATACCAAGAGATATTTAGGGATTATGATTTAAACTGTGCACAGTGTTTATTGACATACTATGACTTTGACAATCAGGAGTCTCGAATCAATATGACTAATACTATTAATACACTTTTGGATAATGGATATATTCCAATTATCAACGAGAATGATACTGTTGCTACTGCTGAAATTCAATTTGGAGATAATGATAAACTAGCAGCATTAACATCTGAATTGATGGATGTTAATTTACTTCTATTAGTTACTGATACAGAAGGACTATTCACAAAAGACCCTAAAGAATATGGAGATGCCCAAATTATAAAAGAAATATTTGAGCTTGATTCTCACATAAGTGGGATGAGTGATTCTAAATCAACACTGGGCTCAGGTGGTATGAAATCTAAATTACAATCTGCTCAAATAGCTCAGTCAGCAGGTATAGAGACTTGGATAATATCAGGGTTAAAGCAAAATTTTTTGATCAATGCTATGAATGGAGAAAGCAAATTCACTAAAATACTCACACATTCATAGTATAAATGCTTCTATTAAGAAAGGAAAATTCTTTTATATAAAACTAACCCATCTTCAAAAACCCAAGGAGCATAACTCATTTTATTCGTGATTTTACCACACCTTTCGCGATACTCTTCTTTCATCAGTTCTAATTCTATCAGATTAAGTGCCTTTATGAAAGTACCATTTATGGAGTTTCTTAATGGTGCAGAATCGAATCTAAATTTCATCATAAAATCCAAAGCTTCTTCGGTATTATGTAGATAAATGTCAATGAGTTCATAAGGGAGACTTGATTCTTTTTCTAAGGTTTTTATAATGTTTTTTACTTTTTGGATTCTTGGCCTCCGAGGTCTTCGACGACTCTTGGTAGCATATTTTGAAGTGATGTCTTTTTTAGCTTTGTCATAAACTTTTTGCCTCTGTTTGTCATTACCAAGTTCCATGAGGTAATATTCTTTTACCCCTTGAATTTTTGTAAATAAATTCATCAATTCCTCTTTTAGATCATCTAATTCTAGTTGCTCGAGATGTTTTTTAAAAGTGATTTTATTCATGAAGACAGATTAAGAAACGTTATTCTATGGAATGAACAATTGAACAATTGAATAATTGTAAATTTAGCATGGATAACTATGTTTTCAGTAGCATATTCATATGACTTTCAGTATTGAATATGAATAGAAGACAGTTCCACATGACTGTATGAAAATAAATATAGAGATGAAAACACTTTTTACTTCGGTTCTCCTCTTCACTTCTTTGATACTATTTGGTCAATTATCTAAAAAGCAAAAAATATTAGGGGAAAGATTTGATAGTTATTCTGGGCAAATTTTCTATTTCGAGGATTTTCTAGAAACTGAGTTGTACATCAAAGGTGCGGAGCAAACCTTTAAAGCAAATGAAGCAAACCTTAATCTGGTGACTAAGGCCATAGAAGTTTATAGAGGTGGGAAAATTGTAGAAATTGCCAGAAAGAAATTTACCAAAGTAGCATTTAATAAAAATGGACATGAGATATCAATGATACCATCTCCACTTACAGATGGATTCATTTTTAATCTTTATGAAACCCCTAAATACAGATTTTTTCATGAGATACTTCCAACAATTGAAAATAGGATTTACAATATCCCTGGGAAGGTGTATGAAAGAAATTTTGTGAGGAATAAACATACCTATACTCTCTATATCAAAGATGAGCCACACACCGTAGAATTGAAAAAAAAGGGTATTCTCAAACTTCTTGGTAGTGAAGCGGATAGAGTTGCTAAGAAAACGAAAAACAAACTTAAAGATGAATGGGATGTAGTGGCATTACTTACTGCTTTAGAGCAAAATAGTTAAGATAAATGAACAGCTTCATATTTTTCTGATATGAATGTGAAGTATCATTTGTGGATAGTGATTTCTTGGTGTAGTTGTTTGTATGGTTTACCCAAAATCTATGATCTAATTCTTTTCTTTTTGGTCCTTCAGTTTCCAAAGGGGCCAAAGGAAATCTTACATTATGATCAGTAGGCGTTGCTTTAAATAGCATAGGATTAGCAGCCATAGATCAAATTCTCTTAGGTGTCGGTTTTGCATTTTCCCTCTTCAAAGAGTCCATTTCCACATCTAGGTTTATTTTAAAATGTGAATTTTAGTACTTATTAAAAATTATGAGTAAGATGCCAAATAATTGTAAAATCAAATTCCTTTTAGTGATGCTATTTACTGTATTTTATGTGCAATTATCATCACAAGTTTTTCTAAATAATACTCAGGAAATTGATTATGATAGATACGGTGACTACACTGGAAATCCATATTATTTTGAAAATAACCAAGTCGCTAAGGTATATGTGAAAGGCGACGAAAAAGCATTTGAGTTAAATGATGTAAATGTCAATCTACTTTCTGAATCTGTTGAGATTTTTAAAGGAGATAAATTTATCGAATTGGATAAGAATATAATTCGGAAGGTAGATTTTGAATATGAAGAGAATCTGCTCAGTATGATTCCTGATAGTACAAAGCCAAATGGATTTCTAGTTACACTCTTTCTTTCTGATAGATATTCTTTATTTCAAAGTATTCATGCAATTACAGATGAGAGAGTATATAATACTCCTGGAAAAACAATGGTAAAGCAATACATCAGAAAAAAGGAGGAATTCATTCTTGAAATGGATGGCAAGCCCCATGAAGTCAAAATCAAAAAGAAAGAAGTCCTATCTATACTTGGAAAGAATGCTGAGAAAACTTTGAAGAAAACAAAGAACAAGATGAAGAACCAATGGGACTTATTGGCTTTATTAGTTGCTTTGGACAATGCCGAGTAAATTTCATTTAGTGAAGCAGGTCAAGGGCTTCAGTGATTACATTTTTGGCTTCAACTGAAAGTTTATTATTTACAATTGCATCATGATACAAATCCATTGTTGCTACTACATTGGCATCCAATGCATTCAGACAGAACTTTAGACTGGTCATAGCTCTTTCTCCTCTTGGAGCATTAGGTGTATAAGTAATAGCTAGTATTTTTTTGCCAGCAAACTCTCCAGTTTGTGTAGTCCATTCTAGTGCATTTTTCAGTACAGCTGGTATGTTGTGGATATATTCTGGAGTAGCTATGATTACAGAGTCATGAGTTTTAATTTTTTCTTTAAAATCAATGACTTCTTTCGGAACTGTATAGTCATATGCATCAGGATGAAACATTGGAATATGATCAAGGTTGAAACGTTCAAATTCAAAATGAGGAAAGGGCTGAACAATTGCTTCTAAAAAACTAACTGTTGTAGAGTTCTTTCTTATTGATCCTGAAATGGTAAGAATTGACACTGGATTAATTATAGTTTAGTCTGTCATTTGTATGAACATTTGAATTAAAGCTACCAGTGTTTCAGGTGTATCTTCTTGGCAAAAATGGCCTGCATTAGGAATTTCCACTACTGGTCCTTCAGGAAAGAGCCGTTGAAAGTCTGAAATTACCAGAGCAGGTGGCATAGCTTTGTCTTTCATTCCTTCAGCAAGCATAGCGGGTTTGCTTCTTACTTTTTCAAGATTTCCCATTTTTAAACCTTCCATGACAAAAGCAGAAACCCGGTCCAGTGCAACATCAAGTGGAAATTCAATTGCCGCTTTAGTTTCATCTAAAGAACTAAATGGCATGGAATAGGCCATTATCCAATTATCATCTACCGCAGTAGAATTTTCAAAACCTAACTTTTTCATGAGGCTTAAAACATTATCTCCCAGATTATTCAACACTTCAAAATACTTTCCACTTTTGTGACTATTCAATACCCATTGAAACCAAGTGGATTCGGTGAGTTTAGGAGGTTTTGTTGTTGAAGAAGAAGCATCTCTTACAGCGCCGCTATAGCCCAACATGGTATTCATAAGACAGAACCTTTTTACTAATTCAGGACGACGAAGTGCCAAATTACCTGTAATTGGTCCTCCCCAATCTTGAGCAACGAATGTGATGTCTTTTAACTCTAAATCATCTATAAAATTGATCAGATTTTGCACGTGAGTTGCAAATACATATTCCTTATTATTAGGTGTTTCACTTTTACCAAAACCCATGTGATCAGGAACTATGACTCTATGTGTTTGCGATAGACTTGGAATGAAATTTCTATATAAATAACCCCATGTTGGTTCTCCATGAAGACATATAATTACATCGCCTTCACCTTCATCCACATAATGCATTTTAAATCCATTGACTTCATTGTAATGAGGTTCAAATGGAAAGGTTCCGTTAAAAGTTTCATGTGCTGGTATCATAATTTTTAGTAATTTTTAGACGGTTATTCCTAGGTTGTTTAATTCAGTTTCAAGCTGAGAAGCATTTTTGAAGTGAATGACATTCCAACCTGCTTCTTTTGCTCCAGCTATATTTTTTGCACTATCATCAATAAATACAGATTTCGTTCTATCAATTGGAAATTTTTCTTCAAAGCGTCTATAAATCTCAAGATCAGGTTTCTTCATTTTCTCTTCACCTGAAACTAGAATTCCTTCGAAGAAACCCAAAAAATCAAAATTTTCAAGTGCATAAGGGAATAATTCTGCGGACCAGTTGGTCAGCGCCAACAATCGCTGATTCTGTTTTTGGTGAAGAGAATTTAGAATCTCAGGAGTGCCATCTACTGGACCAAGAATCATCTCTTTCCATCTGCCATAATACATTCTGATCGCTTCTTCATGAGAAGGATGTTCTTTTACTAAAAGTTCAGTGGCGGTCTCTATTGGTCGTCCTTTGTCCTGCTCTTCATTCCATTGTAGAGTGCATACATGTTCGAAAAAATAGTTTAATTCGTCTTCTGTTTTGAAATAATCCTTGTATACAACACCAGGATCCCATCTGATCAATACATTGCCTAAATCGAATATAATAGTATCTATCATAGATGTGAAGATATAAGGATAAGCGTAAAAAGAAAGACAGAAGGCAATCCAATTTAATTCTAAGTTAACCCAGATGAAATGACGCTGAAATTCGTCAATTTTAGTCTACTTTTAGGGTATGTCATATATTTTGGAGGGTATTCTTGGAGGCTTATCTCTTGCAATTCTTTTAGGTCCCATATTCATCATATTGATTCAGACCGGAATAGAGCGGGGAGTTCGAGCTGGAATAAGTGTTGGCACAGGTATCTGGACCAGTGACCTTATTATCATTTTTGGTTTCTACATTTTTTTAAAAGAGCTCAAGGAGGTTGTTGAAGACCCAGAATTTATTTTTTGGTTTGGGGCTATAGGCGGGGCGGTCCTCTTTGGTTTTGGAATTTATTTGGCTTTGCGTAAAACAGTTCTTGATTATTCTAAAGTCAAAATAAGCACATTGCGTTTTATTGGATATTGGACAAAAGGGTTTTTAGTCAATACTATAAACCCATTCACCTTTATCTTCTGGATGGGTTTTATCACTTCCTTTATTATATCCAGACAGCTGGATTCTAAGAATTCCTATTTACTTCTTGGGTCTATTTTGATAACAATAGTTGTGACAGATACATTGAAGGTTGTACTAGCCAAGATGATTAGGAATAAATTAAATGCTCCTCTTCTTTCTAAGATCAATAAAGTGGCGGGCTTGGTAGTAGCACTTTTTGGTCTCGTTATTTTTTACAGATGTGTATTTCCTGAAGAGAGTGTTGCGCTTTTCGGTGGAATGTAGAATCATGATCAATTGAGAAAATTGAATATCTTTTTCAGAAGATGCAGCTTATTTACTCATCATTTCTTCAGGAGATACAGTCTTACAAAATATTAGGAAATGGATATTTGACTATAACATTTATTTTTCAACTGTACTAATACAGAATCATTATTTTCTATGTAATTAGTAAACTCCTTTTGACATTATTTACTCCCAATAATCCAATTATACTATATAGATTGTTTTCTTTCTTTATCTTTTAATAATCAGAGGTTATTTTAGAGGTTAAAAAATAAAAAGTGAAAGGATATCAAAAATAGTTTCGAAAGCCTTCATGAATGAATAATTATCCATCTAGGTCCACCTCCCGAACTACTGATATAGTAATAGAGAGATTTTCTTTTTGGGCAATCTTTTGATCACTAGCTGAATTAGTGAACTCCAATTTGAAAAGAATCTTAATCCTGATCTAAATATTGTTTTGGTAATTGCAAGTAAGTAGGATATATCTGCCTAATTAAATCAGCTTGCAAGACTAAGTTTGTGATGGCCTTGGTTTATTCCTAAAGTAAGGCCTGAATTTCTACCAATGCATTCATAATTGAAACCTAAAGATTTTAATTCTTCTATATCATACATATTCCTTCCATCAAAAATTAATGGTTGACTCATCAAATTTTTCATATATCTAAAATCAGGAGTTCTGAAGTTGCTCCATTCGGTAGCAATAACAAGGGCATCCGATCCTTCAAGTATCTCATATTGATTTATTCCATATATCAGTTTATTTCCATATATTCTCCTAACATTTATCATAGCTTCTGGATCAAAAACTTTAACATGAGCACCCCTTTTGATAAACTCATCAATCATGACGAGAGCTGGGGCTTCTCTGATATCATCAGTATTAGGCTTGAATGATAAGCCCCACATTGCAATTGATTTACCTTGAATGGATCCGTTGAAGTGTGCCAAAATTTTCTTGGTAAGAATCTTTTTCTGTCCAGAATTAACAGAATTTACTGAATCTAATATTTGAAAATCGTATCCATTTTGTGAAGCTGTATTTAGAAGAGCTTTTACATCTTTTGGAAAGCAACTTCCACCATAGCCTATACCTGGGAATAAGAATCGTTTTCCAATCCTAGAGTCTGATCCCATACCCATTCGAACTAAATCTACATCGGCATCGACAGCTTCGCAGATATTAGCTACTTCATTCATGAATGAAATTCTAGTAGCTAGATAACTATTGGAGGCATACTTTGTAATTTCCGAGGACCTTCGATCCATATAAATGATTGGATTGTTCTGTCTGACATAGGGCCTATAAATCTTCATCATTATTTCTTTCGCCTCATTGCTGGATGTACCGATCACTATTCTATCTGGTCTCATAAAGTCCTCTATAGCACAACCTTCCCTTAGAAATTCAGGATTGGATACAACATCAAAAAGATCTGATTCTAAATGATCCGATAAAATGTCTTCGATTCGATCACCTGTACCAACAGGTACAGTACTTTTTGTTACAATGACAGTGTATGATTGAATGAGATTTACAAGTTCATGTGTGACATTTAATAAATAGGACAAATCAGCAGAACCATCTTCTTTAGGAGGAGTGGGTAATGCAAGAAAAATGACATCAGTATTGGATATTCCTTCTTTGAGATTCGTTGTGAATTGAAGATTCCCAAGTTGAATGTTTCGTTTAAGAATTGTTTCTAATCCTGGTTCATAAATTGGCGTCTCACCATTATTCAAACACATGATTTTGTTTTCGTCGATATCAACACAAACAACTTGATTTCCTGTTTCTGCGAGACATGTTCCGGTCACCAGACCTACATAACCTGTTCCTATTACTGTAATTTGCATATTAATTAATTTTGATTTTTAAATAATTTTAAACATTTGCCTTTTGAATTACTGCTGGAATGGTTTTGAGCAAGATTTTAAGATCTAACCAAGGTCCATAGTTTTTGGCGTAAGTAATGTCCAATTTTTTGCGTTCTTCAGATGAGACATCTCCTCCACCTCTACCCTCTACCTGCCACAGACCTGTTATTCCTGAAGGAGAGGCAAATCGTTCTATCCATTCGTCTGAAGTTAATTTTTCAGCTTCATATACTGGTAATGGACGGTTCCCAACTATGGACATGTGTCCTTTTAATACATTAAAAAGTTGCGGTAATTCATCTAAGCTAGTATTCCTAATAATTCTGCCAAATCCTGTAATTCTTACATCTTCGGCTACCTTAAAAAAGGTATGTTTTTTTGTCTTAATCTTTCGTTTTTGAAACTCGGACTCCTCTACGATCCCACTGTCATCTAAGAGCTCTTGGTTGTATACCTCAATATTTACTTGTATTTCAGAATTGCCAGTTGAGTATTGATTTTGATTTTGCATATCCTTTACTCTTTGGTCAGCATTAAAATACATGGACCTAAACTTATAAAATGGAAATACTTTGAACCCTTGACCTACTCTTTTAGAGGTATAAATAGCAGGCCCAGTTGATTCCAGTTTAACGATCATATAAATTAATAGGAACAACGGAGATAATAGCAGAATTAACAAACTTGAACCAATTATATCAAATGTTCGCTTCCAGAGTGGAATTTCCATAAAACCAGCCCCCTTTATTGAATTAGGAAATTTACTTTTAGCAGATTTTCTTTTATCCATTAGATTTGTTAATTCAAGCATTTTTATTTGGATTTAGTGTGATCTTTTAATTTTATTGAATGGATAAATTCAATCCATTTAAGATTTTATACTCCAATTCTTTTGGGTGGAAGGGTTTAACAATGAAATCAACAGCTCCTAGGGCAAGACATGCAATTCGTTCTTCGGAACTATCTATTCCCGAGACTACAAAGGTTTTGATATGGTGATGTTTATAATAAGTGTTAAGAATATCAAGAATTTGCATTCCATTTATTCCGGGTAAATTCAAGTCAAGAATTATAATGTCAGGAATGTTTCCAATATTAAGTTCTGCTAGAATTGATTCTCCATTATTAAAGAGGTGTACATCGCCATGTTTTTCACACAACTTACCGAGGAATACTCGCATCATTTCTGAGTCATCAACTATGAAAATAGATTGCATTGCTATTTATTTTTCACCAAATCTATAAGTCGAATTCATGAACAGTATGGATTTTAGGAATTTGGTCTTTTGGAAACGGAATTCGACCCAAAAGAGCTGATTTGCTGCATTTTTAGTAGATATATTTCTGGATAGTTCAAAAAGAGAGGAGAATAAACAGTTGAACCTCCTTTTGTTGCCAAATTCCTAAATATTCTTAATAGCCGGCAAGTTTCCTTTTGCTTTACAAATGCAGTGAAGGAATTAATCCTTTCAATAAACAATAGTTATAATTTTAAAATGCCATTAAGTTGTTCAGAAAGCTAAAAAAGGTTCCAACATTATTAAGGCGAGTTACATCTAACAGAAAATATATCCATGAAATAGATGGGTTGAGATTTGTTGCTATTATTCCGGTTCTCTTTCAGCATTTGTCAGAGAGAATAATAAAATATACGCCAATTGAAGGAGGAGTGTCCTGGTCAGAAAGTAATATAGTTTCAATCTTTGGGAGGGGAACGTTTGGTGTCTTTTTATTCTTTGCAATCAGTGGATTCATTCTCAGTTTACCATTTGGTAAGGCTTTTTTTAATCGGAGCAAACAACCATCTTACAAGACTTATTTGAAGAGGAGACTTACAAGACTTGAACCCCCTTTCATAATATGGATGACTTTATTTACAGTTGTCCTTTATATTCAAAGTCGTCCACCTGTTGGTGACATTCTAGGTAATTATATGGCAAGTATCTTTTATTGCCACAGTCTTATTTATAATTCCTATTCTATTATTAATCCGGTAGCATGGTCTCTTGAAGTTGAATTTCAATTTTATCTTTTAGCTCCATTTCTGGCTTATGGTTATTTTTCTATATCTCATGAAAGAATAAGAAGAATTTTTATTACTGTATTTATTATCCTCATTCCTATTCTACAACATATGTTTGGTTGGAATGCAATGCCATGGAAAGCAACTATAATAGGTCAACTACAACATTTTCTCCTAGGATTTTTAATTGCGGACTTTTATCTGAATCGTCAGATCTTATTTTTTAGAAAGAATTATTTATGGGACTTAGTAGGATTCCTTTCATTAATATTCATGGCCTGTACATGGTCTAATGAATGGCATAAAGAATTGATTTTTTCATTTTCAACAGGCTTACTATTTATATCTGTCTTTAATGGAATGATAATGAACAAGTACTTTTCTAATCCATGGATTACTGCCATAGGAGGAATGTGTTATACAATTTACTTGATCCATCTTCCCTTGATGGAGTTAGTTGTACAATGGTCAGCACCAATTCTATCTACAAGTTCCATTTTTGTCTCATTCTTTTTTCAATTTATTTTTTGGATTCCAATTGTGCTAATACTATCAGGTGTTTTTTACCTATTAATTGAAAAGCCTTTTATGGATCCAAGCTGGTCTTCTCTGACTAAAGAACGATTGTCATCTTCATTTTTCCCATTTAAATTATTGACATCCATTATGAATAAAAAATTACTTTTTCTTGCATTTGTTTTAGTGATTGGCCCTGCTAAAAAATTAAAAAGTCAAGACCAAAAGGATTTTAATCTATCACCTTCGAAATCAGTAATGGAAGTAAACTATGAAAATCCGGACATTACTCAATTGATGACGATTGATCAGATGGTGGAATTAGCAATCATACACTCCCCACTACTGAAGTCTAAAGAGATACAGATAGCCAACTATGACAACGAATTAAAATTAAATAATCGAAAATGGAGCGATTATATATCTGTAGGTGGAACTTACTTGTACGGCTCTAGTTTTTATACGGATACTACTGAAGGGTCCTTAGGTATAAATGATTTCAGAACGACTAACCGTAATAACAGTATTGCCAATCTCACATTGTCAGCTCGAATCCCAATCTCAGAATTATTTAATCGGAAAGTTCGGAATGATAAGGTTTTAAATCAGCGGAGAATAGAGGAGTATGAAAAAGAAGCTATTGAGCAAACAATAAGAGAAGTTATTATCAAACAATGCAATGTCCTTAAGACTAAAATAAAGGCTATTGGCATTAAAGCTAAGGAGATCGAATCTCTAAAATTGACAACTAATTATGCTGAGCAATTTATGAGAAAAGGAGATTTAGATATCAATGAATATACGACCGCATTAAGTATACTTTCCAGAGCAGAATATGAATTGCTGAACTTTCATTCAGAGGCTAATTTATCCTTTCTTCTTCTTCAGGAAATTATTGGTGCTTCTCCATCCAAAATTGTTGATACTGTCCAATGAGCTTAGAAAGATTTATTAAGATTATTGTGAGTAAATTCTTGCTCATTTTTTGTATTGGAATCTTGACTGCATCTATAATCTTCTTTCTTACAACTAATGAAGAAAAGCAATTCACATCCAAAGCCGTTATTAATACAGGTGTTGTATCTGGTTATAATATTGAGAATCATAATTCAGATAGCAGAATAGATAGAGATTACACTAGGAATGAGATTGAAAATCTCATTAATCTAGCTACGGCTTTTGAAACTCTAGAAATGTTATCTATACGATTGATAGCTCATTACCTTGAACTTGAAGAAGCAGATGTAGAGTTGATTAGTGAAGAAGGTTTTGAAGAGATAAACTCCGTTTTTACTGGTTCATTAAGTTATGACGATTTAAAACAGGAGAACATTGAAAAAACAATCACCCATCTTGAGTATCTGATAGATACATTTAACAATAGATCATTGATCGAATTAGTCTATTCAGATCATCAATTCTTTGGATTAGAGCAGCTTCAAAAAATTAGGGTAAACAGGAAAGGAGGAAGTGATCTTATTGAGTTCTCTTACACCACATCGGATCCCTATGTATGTAGAAAGACGCTTCAATTGCTCAGTGAGGTTTTTTTTGAAAAGCACAGATTGCTTAAAGAGGGACAATCAGAAGATGTATTGGGGTATTTTGAAGAAGCTACTAGAGAAAGCAGGGACAAATTAAAGTTAGCAGAAGATAAATTGCTTCGGTTTAGGGTAGATAACCAAATCATCAATTATTATGAGCAAACTCGTTTTATCGCAGACAAAAAGGAAGATCTAGATGAAATGGTGTTAAAAGAACAAATGCAACTACAGGGTGCAATTTCTTCAAAGAAACGTATTGATTCTCAGTTGAAAAATAGAGGACTTCTCTCAGAATTGAATAATGCTCTATTATCAAAACGAGACCAGCTTTCAGAAATAACAAAAAAACTTACCTTATTTGAACTTTCAGGTCCAAATGATAAATATGATGATTCATCTAAAGCGAGCTGGATTAATCAACGTGAGCAATTAGAAAGTGAGATTAACAGCATTACCCTTCAATCTCATAATATAAAGTATACACCTGAAGGGTTGCTTTCTGATGAATTGCTTTCAAGCTGGTTAAAAAGTGTAATACAAGTTGAAACATCAAAGTCGCGTCTAGATGCTCTCAATAGCAGAAAAGAAGAATTTCAAACTATTTATGCTCAGTTTGCACCTTGGGGTTCGAGACTTAAAAAGATAGAACGAGAAATTGCACTTGCAGAGGAGGCCTATCTTGAAAATTTACACAGTTTCAATCAAGCACGTCTTCATCTTCAAAATACAATTATGTCATCTAATCTACGGATATTAGATGCTCCATTTTTACCAATAAAAGACAATGGAAGTAAAAGAGTTTTATTGATTCTTGTTGGGTTCGCAGTTGGGATATTTATAACATTAGGAATAATAATCCTAATGGAGTTCCTTGACAATACTATGAAAACTCCTTCTGAAGTAGCAGATAGACTAAAATTGGAAGTTGCAGGTGTTCTTCCTAAACTACCCAATCCCAATACGGGGTTCACAAACCCTTCTCAAATAAATTTTTTATCCATCCGAAATCGAGCAATTGAAATCCTTTATCAAAGACTTTTAATAAATAAAAAACGAAGTAATTCGGATCCATTTATAATGATTGTTTCAAGTATGAGAGGTAAAGAAGGGGTTTCATTTGTATCACAACTAATTAAGAAGAGATTTCAAAAGGATATTCAGAAAGTCTTGTGCCTAGAACCTGAACAATCTTTTTCTGGAGCAATTCATGGCTTAACCGCTGATACAATTTATTATAAAGAGTATGAATCTTTTGTTGAGGCAAAAAGTATCGAAAATTGGTTGGATCGTATAGGACCAAATGGTTGGGCGTCTAATTACCAAAACGTAATTATAGAAGTTCCGGCAATAATTGGTACAAGTTTTCCACTTCACTTATTCAAGGACGCAAATGATTTTTTGTTAGTGTGTAGGTCAAATAGGGTTTGGAGTAAGGCAGATGCATATAGTCTTGATTTGTTAAATGAATCATTAAGAAAGCCTCCAATCATAATGCTTAATGGGGTAAGGTTAGAAAGCATGGAAGAGTTTTTAGGTGAACTGCCAAAATCAAGATCGAGAGCACGAAGATGGATTAAAAACTTGGTGAACTTCAATTTTTCCATAAAAGATAAAATCTGAATTGATGCAAAAGAAGAAAATGATCTGTATTGCATTTCCAAAATGGGAAGGAAACTATTTAAAATCTACAGTTCAGATGATGAAATGTTTGGCTAAAGAATATGACGTTCTTTATGTAGACTATACCTTTTCATGGGCGGATATTATTTATTCCATTTTAGGAAAGAAATATATTCCAGTAAAACATATTCTTGGATGGAAGAATAGAGTCAGCAAAATTCAACTAGACGATAATTGCTCTATTGATGTTTTGAGGCTACCTCCTATCATACCATGCAATTGGATAAGAAATGACAGAATTTATCAATTTATTTCTTCTTTCAATGCACGATACTTATTATTCTTCTTACAGAAGGTTATACAAAAACTCCATTTTTCAGACTCAATTGTAGTTAATGCATTTCAACCTTGGCTGGGCTATTTCTGGAATGGCAAACTTGATGAAAGCAAGGTGATTTATTATTGTTATGATGAAATTTCAGCTGCACCATGGATAAAAAAGCATGGCAGTAAAATGGAGAATGAATTTATGAAATTAGCAGATTACACCATAGTAACTTCTGATCATTTATTAAGAACCAAATCTAAGATAAGTCCTAATATTTCTGTGGTGAAGAACGGTGTGGACACCTCTGTATTTTCTGTCGAATATGATGATAAATTATTATTGGATGATAACCTCACTGGTTTTACCCACACTATTGGTTACTTAGGTTCTATAGATGAGAGAATTGATTTAGAGTTACTTATAAATCTAATATCAACATGTAAGCAGTACTTATTCAAATTTGTGGGAAGAGTAACAGATCCTAAGATTCAAAACAGGCTTTCAAAATTTGATAATGTAGAATTTAAAGGTCCTTTACAACCAAGTGAATTACCTGTTCAAGTTGATTGTATGGATATTTGTTTAATACCCTTCAAAATCAATAAACTCACCGCTTCTATCTATCCATTAAAAATAAATGAATATCTTCTAAGAGGTAAGCCCGTCGTGAGTACTCCATTCGCTGATTTATCTGACTTCCAGAGCATGATCTCAATAGCAAAAGATGGACCTTCTTTCTCGAAATGTATTGAACAATTATTAACTCAAGGGTCATCTCTAAATGACATTCAAAAAAGAAAAGACTTTGCTAGAAGTAACAGTTGGAAATCTCGTGCTCATGAGTTTAGTGAAATTATTGAAAAACTTGCTTCTTAGGTCAAATTGATATTCCTGAATACAGGCAATATCCTCCAATATTCTTCTGAATTATACCAAAAAACGAAAGATCTGAACTCCATCAGCATTTAGATTAAAATTTGTTAAAAAATAAGTCAAAGTGAACCATTTGATTACACAAGAAACAGGATATATGAAGACAGGAAGTCTCCTGTTTTTAGCTGTTTTGATGGTGTTGTCAGTTATTTCTGGGATCATTATCGGTAAAATGGGGTTGAAAGTAGGAATCATATTATTGATTCTCCCACTAGCATTAGCAACATCGGTCAATTTATTTCAAAACCCAATGAAGATACTAATCACTGCTGTAGTGCTTTCTTTTTTCATTTCTGGTCTGACCAGATATATAAAATTTCAGTGGGGCTTAGGAATAGACATTTTTTTGGTCTTGGCAATACTAAGTATAGTATTGAGAGGATTCAGAAAGGTTGATTGGTCGATTTTTAGTAAGGATATCGTTCTCTGGAGTGTAATATGGATGGCTTATATAGTGCTGGAAGTTGCCAATCCTGAAGCCAGAAGTATTACGGCCTGGTTTTATGCTATGAGAGGAATTGGTTTGTATCAATTACTCACATTCATTATAGTTCTTTGGCTAGTCAAGAAACCTGATTTTCTAATTAAAATACTTCACTTATTAATTTTCTTGTCAGTTCTTGGCGCACTTTGGGCAATAAAACAAAAATATATAGGGACAGACGCAGCTGAAGATTATTGGTTATGGGCTGAAAATCATCACGAGGAACACATTTTGTTTGGGGTGTTAAGAGCATTCTCTTTTTATTCAGATGCTGGGCAATTTGGTGCTTCACAAGCTATGTTTGCATTAATCTCTGGAATTTTACTTCTTCAGCCAGGAAGAGTTGATAAAAGAAAGATCTTGTATGCAGTTTCTTTTATTCTCATTGTAGTTGGATTCCTAATTTCAGGATCCAGAGG
>DKPS01000018.1 GCA_002471345.1 Saprospiraceae bacterium UBA7328 | reverse complement strand
CTTGGCTTTAGAAATTGTAGAAATCAATTCGGAGATGAGCTGGAAAAGTAATCTGATACACAAACGGCTTTCTTCTAATGAATAGAAATTAAAGGGGCAAAGAAAAAAATATGTCAGATTTTGAAAAAAATAAGGAAAAAGTTTCTGAGCTTTTAGATAGATTTAGCAAAACGGGTGTTTTGAATCATATCAATGGAGAGAGTGTGCCAGCAATCAGTGGGGACACTTTTGAAAATATTTCTCCTATCGATCTCAAAGTAGTTTGTAAGGTAGCAAGAAGTAATTCAAGGGATGTAAATACTGCAGTTGATGCAGCAAATAAGGCTTTCTTTGAATGGGCTTCCTTACCCGGGCAAGAAAGAAAAAAGATTTTGCATTGTATAGCGGATGGTATTGAAAAACGTTCTGAAGAAATTGCATTAATCGAAGCGGTAGATACAGGTCAATCCTTACGGTTCATGTCTAAAGCAGCGCTAAGGGGAGCTGCTAATTTCCGGTTTTTTGCTGATCAGGCGCCATCAGGAAAAGATGGAGAGTCTACGTTTACAAATTCTCAAACTAATATCACTATGAGGTATCCAATAGGGCCAGTCGGCATAATCACTCCTTGGAATACTCCATTTATGTTATCAACTTGGAAGATTGCTCCCGCTCTTGCTGCGGGATGTACAGTGGTTCACAAGCCAGCTGAGTTCTCACCTTTAACAGCAAAGATTTTAATAGAAATAGCAGAAGAGGCGGGACTACCCAACGGAGTTTGGAATACGATAAATGGATATGGGGAAGAAGCTGGTAAGTTTTTAACAGAACACCCTGACATTAAGGCTGTTTCGTTCGTTGGAGAAAGTGCAACGGGTTCTATGATAATGAGACAAGGTGCCGAAACTTTGAAAAGAGTCCATTTTGAATTGGGTGGAAAAAATGCTGTAGTTGTTTTTGAAGATGCTGATTTAGAGCGCGCTGCTGATGCTGTGGTATTTATGATTTACTCACTTAATGGCGAAAGGTGCACTTCATCTTCAAGATTATTGATTGAAGATTCGGTTAAAGAAAAATTTGTTCAAATGGTGCTTAAAAAAGCGGAACGAATTAAAGTTGGACACCCTTTAGATCCTAATACAACTGTAGGCCCTTTGATACATCCAATTCATGAAGAAAAAGTAAAAGAGTATTTGGAAATTGGAATAAAAGAGGGTGCAACTTTATTAACAGGTGGCTCTGTCGATGGTCCTGGCGGTGGTCCATATGTTGCCCCAACAATTTTTACAGATGTCACCCGAGAAATGCGAATAGCGAGAGAAGAAATATTTGGACCAGTGCTTGTGGTAATTCCTTTCCAATCAGACAAAGAAGCACTCGAGATAGCCAATGAAACTGAATATGGATTGGCTGGTTATCTTTGGACCAACGATGTTACTAGGGCATTTCAATTTAGTCAGTCAATGGAAGCTGGTATGATATGGGTGAACTCAGAGAATGTCCGACATCTTCCAACGCCTTTTGGAGGTGTTAAGTCTTCTGGAATTGGACGAGATGGAGGGGATTGGTCATTTGATTTTTACATGGAAACAAAAAATATCAGTTTTGCTACAACTGAACATAAAATTCCAAAATTAGGAGGATAAGATGCCTATTCCAAAACCAGTTTTGTATCCACCTTTTAATACACTAAGAATTAGTCACGTAGAATATGGAGTAAGTGATCTTAATGCCTCACGAAAGTTTTATTCAGAAATGTTAGGCTTGCAGGTTACTGATGAAGACTCAAATACTGTCTATTTGCGCGCAATGGAGGAACGGGGCCACCATTGTGTTATATTGCGAAAAAGCAAAGCTGTCGATGTAAAAGTATTAGGCTTTAAAGTATTCTCTGAAAATGACTTAGATAAGGCTGAATTATATTTTAAGAAAATGGGGCAAGAAACTAATTGGGTAAAAAGACCCTACCAGGGTCGAACATTGTTAACGTCAGATAATAATGGCATTCCTTTAGAGTTTTATTTTGAAATGGATAGATTAGAAACAATACATCAAAAATACAATCTCTACAGGGGTGTTAAGCCGCTAAGAATTGATCACTTTAATTGTTTTTCACCAAATGTTGATAAAAGTGTAAATTTTTATAATGATCTTGGTTTTAGGGTGACAGAGTATACTGAAGATGATGATAGTGGGGCTGTATGGGCAGCTTGGCTGCATCGGAAAGGTGGTGTTCATGATATTGCTTTTACTAACGGAACAGGCCCACGGATGCATCATGTGGCGTTTTGGGTTCCAACGCCTCTAAATATTATTGATCTTTTGGATTTAATAGCATCGACCGGATACGTTGAAAATATTGAAAGAGGACCCGGTAGGCATGGTATTTCTAATGCATTTTTCTTATACATTTTTGATCCTGATGGTCACCGGATAGAGATTTATTGCTCTGATTATCAGACTATTGATCCCGATCATGAGGCGATCAGATGGAGTTTAACAGATCCACAAAGACAAACTTTATGGGGTGCACCAGCACCGCGTTCTTGGTTTGAAGAAGGGTCACACTTCGAAAACTTGTCTATACGTTCTCCTGATCTTAAAGCGCAACCAATTATAGCACCGGACCACTAATATGAAATTTGCAACTTATCGAGTAAATAATGAAACATTTTATGGGGCTAAAACTTTGGGTGGAATGATTGCTTTATCCCCTGAGTTCCCAAATTGGCCCACGTTAAGAGAAGTAATTGAAAATGATGGACTTAGTACACTTGACTTAGCAAGTAGGGATAGACCTATTACGCATAAAGATGAGAAAATAATTTATGAAATTCCAATTACTAGGCCAGAAAAAATTATATGTGTAGGTGTGAACTATCCAGATCGTAACGCTGAATATAAAGATGGAAAAGAAGCTCCTTCTTATCCTTCACTTTTTATTAGGTTTGCTAAAACATTTGTTGGGCATGGATGCTCAATTATTAAACCCAAAATTTCAGAACAGCTGGATTATGAAGGTGAAGTAGTTTTAATAATAGGTAAAAAGGGACGGCATATTGCTCAAGAAAAAGCATTAGATCATGTTGCTGCAATAACTCTAAGTAATGAAGGCACCATACGTGATTGGGTTCGCCATGCCAAGTTTAATGTCACCCAGGGGAAGAATTTTGAGCGCTCTGGTGCGATTGGCCCTTGGATTGTTCCACTTAATTCTGCAGATCAACTGAAAAATGTTGAGCTAATAACTAGAGTAAATGGTGAGGAGCGTCAGAGGGATAATACAGATCGTATGATATTCTCGTTCGATTATATAATTAACTATATAAGTACGTTTGTAACACTAGTCCCTGGTGATGTAATCATTACAGGAACACCTACGGGTGCTGGAGCTCGTTTTGATCCGCCAAAATGGTTGAAGCGTGGAGACGTGGTAGAGGTAGAGGCTAGTGGAATCGGTATTTTAAAGAATGGCGTTGAGGATGAGGTATGACACCTAAAGAGCATGCTGACGCGGCCAAAGATTTATTTGAGGCTGACAATAATAGGCAACAAATCGGGTTATTATCGATAAAATACCCTGATATTAGTATGGCAGATGCATATGCTATTCAATCTTTGTTGGTGAAGCATAAAGTTCTTGCAGGGCACAAAATAATAGGGTGGAAAATAGGCTTAACTTCAAAAGCAATGCAGAGTGCATTAAATATTGATATTCCAGATAGTGGTGTTTTATTGTCTGATATGATTTTTGAAAATGGATCAACTGTCCCAGCAAATAGATTTATTCAGCCACGCATAGAAGCAGAAAT
>DKPS01000222.1 GCA_002471345.1 Saprospiraceae bacterium UBA7328 | reverse complement strand
TCTTAAGAATAGCAAGGCTTCAAATGTATAAGGTTTCAGCATCCGGGATTAGTGGAGCATACTTTAATGCATGATCAAAAATGACTAATGGATCTGACTTGCCATGTATCACGAGAGTAGGAGCTTTGATATTTTCGAGTTCTCCCAGTCTTGAACCGGATGATTCAATAGCAGCTCCATGCTGCTCCATGGCAGATTGGTTAAATCCACTGCGCTTTTGGATTTCGTAGAGCATTAACTGAGCACTCTTTTTAGAGTCAAGTTCATAGGGACCATTTCCTTTCAGGGCATTCTGAGTGCCAAGAAAAAACTTGAGCTGATGTGCTTCTCCTCCCAGAATTAAATGTCTAGCAGCTAACTTGGCAAATCCAATTCCAAAATGTTTGGAGACTGGTGTTATATCCGGATCATTCATATATCCAGAAGACATGATAGATGTTAATGAAGAAACCCTGTCAGAATGTGAGATGGCCATTCGCTGAGCAATCATTCCTCCCATCGATGCTCCCACAATATGTGCAGATTCTACACCTGCATCATCCAATACTGATATGCCATCCTGAGCCATATTTTCAAGGGTATATGGATTATCGGAGTCATAATCCTTAATCCATGTGGACAAACCCACATCACGATTGTCATAGCGTATTACTCTATATCCTGCATCTACAAATGGCTTATAAAAGTTCTCCGTCCAGAGCATAGCAGAAGATGCCAATCCCATAACCAAGAGTACAGTTCCCGAGACACTGTCTTTAGGTTCGATAGTTTCATACCATATTTCTAAATCTCCTGATTTTGCCAAAGCAGTTTTTCCTTTTACCAATTTCGGAAGTTCTGAGGATAAGACCTCTGTCACAGCTTCTTCCGTATCATTTGGCATTTCTACTCCCGTATTGATGAATGCTAATAGTCCTATAGGAATAATAATAATGAGAGTTAGGAGTATCTTTTTAGTCATAGTCTTAGGTTTTCAAGGTCAAAAGTATAGTCTTATGATATAGCAACACCAGAAAACTCCTTCATAACATCAGCCACACTTTCCACAGAATTAATATTACCTACTCCCTTTCCTGCTTGCCAAAATTGTACAGAATCATCAAATGTGGTCTTACTATAGTTCTTAAGACCTTTGCTCATAAGATACATTCTAGCATATTTTTTTAGCTTAGGTCTACGAAGCATATAGTTGATCACAGGGCCAGTACGAAGCCCACCCTTCATTACATCAGCAGTCTTTATCACAGATGAATTGTTACCTGCAACTTTATTGGTCCACACGATATCTTCTTCTGTAGAATCCACAATGGCTTGCTTGTAACTATTAGTGATGATGCATTCTTTGGTGGCAAGAAACCTTGTACCCATTTGTACTCCTGCATATCCCATATCGAGGGCTTTTTGGAAGTCATTCGCATTACCTATTCCTCCTGCGCATACCAAAGGAATATCGATGTCCGAAAGATCTTCTATAAATTGCTCTGCAGACTGAATTCCTGTCTGTCCTCCTCCTCTCCAATTGATGCAATTGAGGCCATCCACACCAGCATCTCTCATAGCTAATGCCACCTTTTTGTTTGGAACATCGTGGTACACTTTGATATCATTTTGTTTGGCGATTTTCACTATTTCATGAGGTTTGCCAAGAGAAGTCAGAAAGAACTTTACTCCTTCGTCTATGGATATTTCCATCCACTTCTGCATTTGTTCGTGATACTTTTTATTCGCTCCTCCGAAAATGGTAAAGTTTACACCAAAGGGCCTATTGGTCAGTTTTTTAATTAGTTGTAATCCTTCTCTAAAGTCATGACCATACAAAGATGTAAGAGCTACAGGCTGTACTACACCAAATCCTCCAGCATCAGAAGCTGCTGCTACTAATTCTGGATTAGATCCCGGATACATTGGTCCACAGACTACAGGTATTTTAGCTCCTGTATCTTTTAAGAATTGTTGTGTTGATTTTTGCATTGCATTATTTTTCAATCGGCAATTTAGGTTTTAAATCCTAATGAATGGTTAACCTAGAATAATACTTGACTGAGTCAACAGAGTATTTATAGCTGTCCGAATTTATACAGATTTTTTTTGTCAAAAAGTGGAGATATCTATTTTAAGAAATCGCATTGGATCTAACTCCCCATGAATTATCTCGAAGACTACTAATAGCTTTAAGAGTAAGCCAGGAATAGATCAAAATATTTAGTAAAAAATACATTATCGGCATAAATAATCGAAGTCTTTTATACAAGCAAAATTCAAAGATTGTATAGAGTAGAATTATTAATAAACTGTATAGAATTAAACTGGAATTTCCATATCGAATATGAAACAATAGAATTGGTATATAGCTCACTATTAGAATATTAAACAAGAAACTTATAAGAAAGTAAACCTTAAATAAGAATGGAAATTTTGAAAATATTCTAAAAAGGAAAATTGTATTTATGAACCAACTTTTTATCCATCTTTTTCTCTGTATTACAAAGGATTTTAAATTAGAAGGAACTGCTGTATAAGCTTTTGCACCTCTTGAATATTTTATTTTTTTCTCTTTAGAGATTAACAGTGCTGTCAAGAACCTGTCTTCTGCATAGTCCACAGGGAAACCAAATATTTGAGATTTGTTAAATTCATCTATTACTGACAATATATCTTTTTTGCGATAAGCCGAAAAGCAACCAGGACAACACTGTACCAAATTGAAGCTACTTTCAAAACTTTTAAATAATTCATGACTTATGAAATATTCATATTCTTGAATTTTAGTAAATAAATTCTGTTCTTTATTTAATACTTAAGAATATCCACAAACGGCACTTGTTCCTTCATCAAATTGTTTACATAATTTTGAAATTGCATGACTTTCTAGTATTGTATCACTATCTACAGTAATTATAATTTCTCCTTTAGATGCATTGAAACCTTTAATCAGAGCGGTTTTTTTGCCTTCATTTTTGATAGAATTTATAAGACTTACATTGACTTTTGTAGATTGAATAAATTTCTGGATCAAGTTTAAAGACTGATCGTCAGAGCCATCATTAACTACAATTATCTCAAATGTAGATCCAGGAATTTTTTGATGGGCTATAGACTTAAGCGTTTTTGTAATAAGATTCTCTTCATTATATACTGGTACAATTATACTTAGACTGTAATTTTTCTGAGTGCTAGAAATAGTGTGATTAGTTTTTGCATAATGCAATGATAAAATAGCCAAAGCACTAAGAATAATTATGAGCAATACAGTTAAGAGTAAATTGACTTCAAAAAAGTATTCAAACCCTAATATGTCTTCAATAAGCAAAACATGTATTGAGAATAAGAAATTGGTCAATAAAATTGATAGTATAGGAAGGTAAAAATATAGTTTATTGTCTTTTAGGCCCAAAGGAATTAATTGGTTTTGATTGCCACATTTCCTGCACCGACTGCAGGCTCAGTGAGTAGTGTTAGTCTGGATTGATCAATCTTGAAAGTGTCAAGAACTCCTACTTTAGAATTGGTATTATGAGCAGTATTTAGATTATATCCGCCCAGAGTGATATGCCCTTTTTTACTTCGCACAAGTATATTTGAATCAGTAGTGAATATACCACCATATTTCACCGAGACGTCACCAGTACCATCTAAAGTTATCGATCCATTCAAACTTGAAATCCCATTGGATGATACTGTAATTTGTTTCCCAAAATTTATGTTTATATCGGCATGTTTCGTTCTTATACCACTTCCTCCAGTTGGTTTTGTTGCCACATTGACTACATCTGCGCTAAAATTTAACGGTTCAGTATCACTATAAATTCCTTCCCCATTGATATCAAGGGATCCAATTAGGCTAATTGTTAAAGGACTTTTATTAAGAAGAATCCCGCTGTCATTAATCTCTAAATATTCTATTTCACTCAATGTCACTTCCGTTTTAGTGGCAATGATTCCATTGTCATTTAAGTTTGTGACTATTCCATTTTTGATTACAAATTGGCTTTCATTTGCGGTAATTCCGCTTCCTTTTATACTAAGAGTATCAAAATTGGAAATAGATAAATAGGACTGAATTGAATTTATGCCATTTCCATTAATGTTTATTGATTTAGCATTGATATTGGACTGTCCATTCTTAATCCTTATACCAGTTTCTTGTATGTGTAATGATTGGCTTGAAATGTGTAATTTTCTTGTGTTAATACCATTTCCTTCAATATGGATATCTCTCCCATTCGAAATGTCCACGAGGTTAGTGGAGGTAATCCCTGACTCTTTCAGTTTTACATAACTCGCTTCTATTATCAAATCTGTATTTTCATTTATTATACCAAGGCCGGATATGTTCAGAGTATCTAAAATGCATGCTAAAAATAAACCATCTCTTTGCTGAATGCCGTCGTTAGCAATTTCAAGATTTCTGGAGTTTATTTTCAACAGTCCAGAGGCATTCTTATATCCGGTTCCATTTATAAAAACGGTTCCTGCGCTTTCAATTTCCACAGTGGATGAAGCAATGTACTCTGAGTGTGAAGAGAAAAGCACATTTCCTTTTGCTTTAATTATCAAATGTGTTTTTGACGGTTTGAGTTTTAAAAGTCCATTTGCAAAACGTATATCACCATGTAAATTTTCAATGATTAGCGTATCTAAGTACATCAGATTATTCAGATCTGTAAAGTCCAGACCAACATTCTTATTCTCTTTACTATTTACAATTTTTATATGAGATCTTCTTTCATATTTGTCTAGGAAAAATGATGTGTTCTCTCCTCCATAATCATTTACAATAAGGTGTTGACCATTTAGATTACTTAACACAACTGTAGCCTTGCGTAAAAATAAGACAGTTTAAAAATGAATTAAATTTAAACTGTTATGAAGAAATCAAAATTTAGTGAGAG
>DKPS01000208.1 GCA_002471345.1 Saprospiraceae bacterium UBA7328 | reverse complement strand
CAATAATTCAAACCATTCTAAAGGAATGAATTTTTCTAACAGAATCAATCAAAACATTAGTCATCTCTTACAATTAGAAAGTCATATGAATAGAGTGAAGGATCCTGCTTCTGGTAGTTATTTCCTTGAGAATCTCACTAATTCAATTTGCGAAACAGTCTGGTCAGACTTTCAAAAAAGATGATCCAATAAAGAAACGATGAGAAAGATACTAATTGCAAATAGAGGAGAAATAGCACTACGAGTGATGCGGACTTGTAAAGATATGGGAATCAAGACTGTAGCAGTCTATTCTGAGGCTGATAGAAATGCACCTCATGTTAGATTTGCTGATGAAGCAGTATTTTTAGGACCTGCACCTTCATCTGAGTCCTATCTTGTCATGGATAAAATCATCCAAGCTGCCAAAGACACAGATTCTGAAGGTATACATCCAGGATATGGATTCTTAAGTGAGAATGCAATTTTTGCAAAAAAAGTTCAAGAGGGAGGAATCACTTTTATAGGCCCAGATACTCATGCCATTGAAGTCATGGGAAGCAAGCTTGCCGCCAAAGACGCTGTAAGCAATTATGACATCCCAATGGTGCCAGGTATTGATAGAGCAATTGATGATAAACAAGAAGCTATAGAAATCGCAAAGGGCATTGGTTTCCCTATCCTGATAAAAGCCTCTGCAGGAGGAGGGGGGAAAGGAATGAGAGTTGTCGAAAATGTAGAAGATCTACCAGAACAAATGGAGAGGGCTATCAGTGAAGCTCAATCAGCTTTTGGAGATGGATCAGTATTTATTGAAAAGTATGTTACTTCTCCTCGTCATATAGAAATACAAGTTTTAGCAGATACTCATGGTAATGTTGTACATCTCTTTGAAAGAGAATGCAGTATTCAAAGGCGACATCAAAAAGTGGTAGAAGAAGCTCCCTCATGTATTCTTACAAAAGAACTGAGAGAAAAAATGGGTGCTGCTGCCGTCAGAGTTGCTCAAGCATGTGATTATGTCGGTGCAGGAACAGTTGAGTTTTTGCTTGATTCAGCAATGAATTTCTATTTTTTAGAAATGAATACCCGGTTACAAGTAGAACATCCCGTATCAGAATTAATAACTGGAATCGACCTTGTAGAACAGCAAATAAAAGTAGCAAGAGGAGAAAAAATTTCCTTTGAACAGTCAGATCTAAGTATAAATGGCCATGCACTAGAACTTCGAATTTACGCTGAAGACCCATTAGATAATTTTTCACCTAACATAGGGACATTAACCACCTATGAAAGGCCGCAAGGAAAAGGAATAAGATTAGATGATGGATATGAACAAGGTATGGACATTCCTATCTATTATGATCCTATGATAGCTAAACTCATTACATATGGCAGTACAAGAGAAGCAGCAATTCAATCTATGATTTCTGCTATTAATGATTATAAGATAGAGGGGATCAAAACCACCCTTCCATTTGGAAAATTTGTTTTTGAAAACGAACAATTTATCAATGGAAAGTTTGATACCCATTTCGTAAAAAATTTCTACTCTCCAGAAAAAATCAAAGATCAATTCAAATCAGAAGCTGAATTAGCGGGCAGAATAGCTCTCAAGGCTTTCCTAGATCAAAAAAGGCTACTTACAGGAACTCAAGCATCTGCATCACCTTGGAAAAACAACAGAATAAAATCATGAATCCTGATTTTAAAAACATTCAACTTGATCTGACTATTGGGAGAAGTAGTCCTGCCTCTTCAGAGAATACTTGGACCCTCCCAGAAGGGTTTGGCATTAAGACTCACTATACTGAAGAAGACCTAAAGGATGTAAAACATTTAAATTTTGGATCTGGAATCCCACCTTATCTGAGAGGACCCTATAGTTCTATGTATGCCGTCAGGCCATGGACGATAAGGCAATATGCTGGTTTTTCAACTGCCGAAGCCAGCAATGCTTTCTATAAAAGAAATTTAGCTCAAGGTCAGAAAGGATTATCTGTAGCATTTGATCTTGCTACTCATCGCGGATATGATTCTGATCATCCAAGAGTATCTGGAGATGTAGGGATGGCTGGTGTTGCAATTGACACAGTGGAGGATATGAAAATATTATTTGATCAAATTCCGCTAGATCAGATGTCTGTAAGCATGACTATGAATGGCGCTGTCATTCCAATCTTGGCCTTCTATATTGTAGCTGCTGAAGAGCAAGGAGTATCAGAATCTCAGTTAAGTGGAACCATTCAAAATGATATCCTTAAAGAATTTATGGTGAGGAATACTTACATCTATCCTCCTCAACCATCAATGAAAATAATAGGAGATATATTCGAATATACCTCTCAAAACATACCTAAGTACAACTCAATTTCTATAAGTGGATATCATATGCATGAAGCTGGTGCTTCAGCAGATATTGAATTAGCATATACTCTTGCCGATGGGTTAGAATACATCCGTACTGGTATAAAGTCTGGATTAGAAATAGATGATTTTGCTCCTAGACTTTCCTTTTTCTGGGGAATAGGAATGAAT
>DKPS01000219.1 GCA_002471345.1 Saprospiraceae bacterium UBA7328 | reverse complement strand
TTTGTTGAATAATAATTTATTAAAATTAATCAATTAAAGTAATATAGTTTCATTTTCAAGTAAAAAACATTGATAATGCCTTGGAACCAAGAGGAGTGAAATCCAACTATTTTAGGTCTGATTTGGAATTATTTTAAGTTCAAAGCGATAGCTAATATTCTTACTAAATTTTTCATACTGATCAGCTATTTTTTTAAATTAGCTCTACTCAAATTTGACTTGGATGTTCCTATACCTATGCCAAGTTGTTTAGCTATTTCTTCATGTTTATAGCCATCAATTACAAATAAATTGAATACAGTGCGGTATGCTGTGGGCAGAAGGTTGACGATTTTTAATATTTCGTCAAAACTCATTTTTGCAATTACCGTTTCGTCGATACTGTAGTGTGCTGACTCCTCAAGTTCTGTATGTAATGCCACTTTTTTATTCTTTTTGATATGGTCCAAAGCTGTATTTACCATGATAGTTTTTAACCATGGCTTAAAGTCGTAGTCAGTGTTGAATTTATCAAGGTGCTTAAATATTTTGAAAAACCCTTGATTCATTACTGATTTTGCTTCTGAACTATCACGAACGTAGCGTGTACAGATGCTCATCGAGTACGAATAATACTGCATATAAAGCTGGTTTTGCGCCTTGCGGTTATCTCTGCGACATTCTTTAATAATATTATTTAGTTGAGAGTCCAGCTTTCTTTTGTTTTTAAACTACTGTTCTAAGTGGTAATTACCTTTAGATTGATAAAAAGGTTGCGTTGATTAATTATTAAAGTTTAAATCTACAAGACTTACCTATACTATTTAACTGTATCGCGGACATAACCTATAAAAAAGAAAGCCCAACTGCTCTAAATTTGCCTTCATTTTTCTTATTTCCTCTGATATGTAAGACATTTTTAACTTTGTACTAACTGATAATGAACTGATTTGAAAAATAGTCTTGGCAAAAATTTATTTTTTGATCTAAAAATGGGTCTATATGGAGCTGTAATAATGGCCTTTATAGTATATCTCATAAATGCAGATCATGATCCAGCAGGGGCGTTGACCGCTGCCGCTAAGCAGTTTGTATATACGTGCATTATGGGCGGAGTTTTCACTAAAATGGTAGAAAATATTGCTATCAAATGGGAAGATAAATGGACTTCATTGATTCTTGCTGTTGTTATTCCTTCCCTTATAACAATAGCATTTACTTATTTCATGCACACTCTAAGAGGCACACCCGAGCCTCTAAATTCTACTGTTCCGACAACATTAACTGCACCAATAAGCTTTTCGGTTTGGGCATATTTAAAAAGATCTGAATTGGAGCATCAGACAACTGAAAATTTTGTTTAGCATCTAACTATCGCTTTCTCAATTCTTTTTTCAAAATCTTTCCAGTTGCACTCATTGGTAAAGCATCTATGATTTCTACCAATCTAGGATACTTATATGCAGCTAAATTTTCTTTAGTCCACTCTTTTAATTCTGAAGAAGAAAGATCAGCTCCTTCATTCAATACTGCATAAGCTTTGATCTCTTCACCCATTTTATCATCAGGAATACCAATCACTGCTACTAAGGACACATCAGGATGTTTAATCATAGTTTCTTCCACTTCTCTAGGATAAACATTAAGCCCGCCTCTGATGATCATGTCTTTAGTACGATCCACTATGAAATAGTATCCATCTTCATCCTTGATAGCAACATCCCCAGAATAAAGCCATCCATTCTTAAGCGTTTTGGCATTAGCTTCAGGTTTGTTGTAATATCCCTTTGTTACATTATGTCCTTTGTAGATTAACTCCCCTCTTTCTCCTGTAGGAACTTCGTTTCCTTCATCATCCACCACTTTCACACTTACTCCCCATACTTCTTTACCTACCGAACCAGGCTTTCTAGGAATATCTGTTCTATTGAAGGTAACTATAGGGGAGCCTTCACTCATTCCATATCCTTCTAAAATTGGAACATTAAATCTTTTTTCAAAATCTTCTAAAACAGCTAATGGTAGGGATGCTCCTCCTGATACCGCTATTCTCAAAATTTTGGAAATGGAATCGTAATCAAATTTTGGTTCACTGTAACTGTTCAACCCCCAATACATAGTTGGTACACCAGCAAACACTGTAACTTTATGTTTCTGCATTAAGCCAAGTACATCTTCTGCTTCGAATCTTGGAAGAAGTATTATATGTGCCCCTCTATATATTCCTGAATTCATAATACATGTCATGGCGAAAATGTGAAAAAGAGGCAATACACAAAGTAGCACATCATCCTTGGAGGCTTGAAACAAATCAGCAGACAAAACTGCATTGCAGAACAGGTTTGAATGAGTAAGTTCGGCCCCTTTAGGTCTACCAGTTGTACCTGAAGTATATATGATCACTGCGCTTTCATCAGCACCTGTCATCACAGATTCAAGTGTAGGAGACTGCCCTGCCATGAGACTTCCCATTGTAGGAATTCCATCTATTGGAGAAGCATCTGTTGGATTGGCGGTAATGGCAAATAAATGCTTACAACTGTCAGTTTCACTAAAACCAGCATGTCCCATTTCTAACATGGGTAAGTCAGGTGTTCCTATAAAACAGAAATATGCTTTGGCATCACTATCAGATAGATGATATGCAATTTCATCTTTTTTAAGTAATACACTTAGAGGAACTACAGTTGCTCCAGCCTTCAAAATACCAAAATACGCAATAGGGAAATACGGTAAATTGAGACAACTTAAAGCTACCTTGTCCCCTTGATTGATGCCCTTTGATATTAATCCGTTTGCAACTTGATTCGCTGCACCATTGACTTGAGCGTAAGTGAGAGTTGTTTCGCCAAATGTAAAAGCAGGAGCACTAGGAGTGGAAGCTGCTGTGGCTTCTAATAGTACAGATAAATTGAGCATAATTGTCTTCTTTTTTAATTGATCTCTTTATTAACAAGTCCAAGAATAAACATATTTTTCAAAAATGGCAGATAGCTTAGAAAAAGATAATACCGATATAATAATTAACACAAAAAACTGGCTTGAAGAGTTCGTAATTGGACTCAGTTTATGTCCTTTTGCAAAAAGCCCTTTTGAAAATGGTCGTGTTAGGATTGTGGAATCTTCTTCAAACCTTATTGATAAGTGGGCAGAGACTTTTATAGAGGAATGTAATGCAATAGTTCAGAAGGATATAAAATCCCTTTCTACTACACTAATTGTTTTTCCATATGGATTAGAAGACTTCTATTTCTTTCTCGATATTTTAGAGACATTTCAAGAGATGTTAGAAAAATCGCAGTTAGATGACACCATTCAATTGGCTTCTTTTCATCCTCATTATCAATTTGAAGGTGTTGAAGTAGATGATGTTAGAAATTATACCAATCGATCACCATATCCAATAATTCATTTGTTGAGAGTAATTGAAGTTGAAAATGCAATAGTTCATCATGGTAATACTGATGAAATACCAATACGCAACCAGAGTCTTATGCAGAAAATAGGAAAGAGAAAAATTATAAATAAATATCTTTTGAAATACGAAAAAAGGAAAAATTCTGAATGATTAGTAAATAGTAAATGTTTTAGTTGCCTTGATTTTGAGTTGCGATATCATTTAAAATCAAAAGACTATCATCTCTGATTGTACCAAATATGCCACCCAATTTATAATTGTCATATCCAAGAAAGTAGAGCCCTTTTCGATTTCCCTGCCCGATCTTTTCTATTGGCAAATTATTGTGATCTAACAATCCATCAGTGGATTCTAAATAGTCTTGCACATCTGCTCTATATCCAGTGGCAAGGATTATTGCATCATAAGACTCAGAAACACCATTAGTGAATATTACTCCATCTGATTTGAATTCTTTAATACCTGGATGCACTTTTATTTTTCCTTGTTTAATGGCCTTTGCAGTTCCAATATCTATTACAGGTGTTTTACCTGTTTCCTTGAGTTGGGCAGCTGGGTGCATTTTTGATACTCTTAGGCCATATTTAGACATATCACCTATGATTACCTTTCTGATCTGCGTCCCTAACCAGTCGCCTAGCCCAAAAGGGAGTTTATCCAATTTTCTAGCTGTTAGTTGAACAGGCTGTCCGTTCACATCTCTTGGAATGAGTCCAACTTCACCTCTGACTGCAAGGTGAGTTTCCACATCATGTTCTGTCAGATCTAAAGCAACCTCTGCCCCTGTATTTCCCATTCCTATTACTAGAACTTTTTGGTTTTTATAAGGTAAAGGATTTTTATAATTCCTACTATGAATTATACTTCCTTTGTATTGATCTTTTCCGGGCCAATTAGGAATATTCATATTTCTATTTACACCTGTAGCTATAATCACATTTTTAGCTATTATATCTTTTCCCGTGTTTGTTTTTACAAGCCAATTATCGGTCTTTTTCTTTAAAGATTTGACTTCTGTATTAAAGTGAGGACGGATACTAAATGTTTGAATATAATTTTGAAAATATTCCACCAATTTGGCTCGAGGAACATAAACGGGATAGTCGTCTGGGAAGTCCATGTGAGGCAATGCAGAAAGTTGTTTTACAGTGTGTAGATGTAGTCGATCATAATGGTTGTGCCATGCTACTGCCACTTTATCTGACTGTTCCAATATTTCATAATCAATACCCGTGGAACTAAATCTTCCTGCCATAGCAAGTCCTGCAGGCCCTGCTCCAATAATCAAATGACTGGTCTTCATTTTTTAGATGTTTTTAGAGTTTGTTTAATGAAATTTAATTTGACTCTTTTCACTTTTACTTTGGTGAATGTAATTACAAAAAGTCGATTTCAAGATATATCTATGTGGGCAATGGGTTCAAATTGGTTTGGAACTCCACAGCTATTTGTTTACTCCTATTTGATTGATGGAGTATTGATTGACACAGGCCATCCAAATATTCAAAAACAGTTTTTAGATGCTCTAGATTCTGAGAGTATTGATAAATGTGTCATTACTCACCATCATGAAGACCACTCTGGAAATGCAAATGCGCTTCAAAGAAAGATGGAAATTGAAATATTCGCTTCCCCTAAATGCGTAAATATTCTTAGAAATCCTCCAAGGGTATCCCCAATTCAGCACACTACTTGGGGTCAAAATGAGAAGGTAGAATTAACATCACTGGATTTAGAAAGCATAGTGAAAACTAAAAAATATACATTCGATATTATAGAGACTCCTGGTCATGCTGAGGATATGATTTGTCTTTTTGAGTCTAATGAAGGGTGGTTGTTTTCAGGAGATAATTTTGTGAATACTTTTATCAATGTGTTTATGGATAATGAAAATATATCAGAACAAATTGAGTCATTGAAGAAAATTCTTAGGCTAGATTTTGATGTGCTTCTTTGTAGCCATTACCCTCAGTTTAGAAATGGAAAAGCCCACATTCGTTCAAAATTGAATTTTTTACTAGATTTTTACGGAAGAGTTAGTGAAGAGTATCAGAAAGGCTCAGATGAGAGTGAAATTCTAAAGGCTTTAGGAATGAAAAAGTGGGATATAGCTCGGATTCTATCTTTAGGTAAGCTGAGCCAAGTGAACATGGTGAGATCAGTTGTTAGAAGTCTAAACGTTACATAATTCTACCCTTATATGCATTTAATAAATTTTTGAGTCTCCTTTTGATAACTTAAGAGATATTCTGAAACTAAGATTTGTACTTTCCTTAATTGCTCGAAGCATAACAATGATTCATTATGAATAAAAAAACATGGATTACTCTAAGCATTGTACTCTTATTAGTTGCTGGGTGGTGGAGCTATAAAACTTTGATGCCTTCTGCACCGAATCTAGACGATGTACATAATCCTGTAGAAAACAGGGCGATCAAGGACTGGGAAGAGGAAGAAAAAAAAGTGTTAAAGTCTTCATTAAAGAATGCATATTTCGGAGACCTGCATGTGCACACGAAGTATTCATTTGATGCTTATATAGGAGGTGTTACATCAGGACCTGAGGAGGCTTACCAGTTTGCAAAAGGACAAACGGTGAAAGTATTAGATGATCAAGTTAAAATTGTAAGACCTCTTGATTTTGCTGCAGTGACGGATCATTCAGAATATCTAGGAGAGATGTATAGCACGCAGACAAAGGGTGTATCAGGATATTACACGATACCCTCCATAATGCTTAGAGATATAGGCCAAGACACTGCCAAGCAGAGAGCTTTTTTCAGAAGGATGGCAAGTGTTGCCATCGGTTACGGCGATCAACCTCGTATTCATCCTAATTTTTTCAAAGGGTTCAAGACGACTTCTATGGCTTGGGATAAAATTATTGCAGCAGCTGAAAATCACTATAGGCCAGGAGAGTTTACTACGTTCATAGGATATGAGTGGTCTCTAGGAGGCTCAGGAGCCCATCTCCACAGAAATGTGATTTTTAAGGATGGGGTGATTCCACGATATCCCATTAGTGCTTTTGAAGCGGATAATGAACTTAAAATGTGGGAGTCTTTAGAAAATTATAGAAAATCAGGGTCGACAGTAATGGCAATTCCACACAACAGTAATTTGAGTCACGGATTAACATTTTCTAATACACAACCAGATGGTTCTGCAATAGATATGGATTATGTTAAAACAAGAAATAAAAATGAACCCTTAGCAGAGATTCACCAAGCGAAGGGTAATTCCGAAGTGCACCCTGCTATATGGACAGAAGATGAATATTCGAATTTTGAAATTTATAAAGAGGAAGAAAACCCTGATCCAAATAATTTTTTAAGACATGTCCTTAAGCGTGGACTGAAGTATAAGGAAGAATTTGGAGTCAATCCATATGAATATGGATTAATAGGAAGTACCGATACACATAATGGCACTCCGGGTAATACTGAAGAGGACGATACTTATCAAGGAAATCATTTGAATATTGATAAAACTCCAGAAGCAAGAAGTACTTCGAGTTGGATACTTAAAAACAATTTGAAAACTGCAGATGCTACAAACCCTGGAGGGCTTATCGGTGTCTGGGCAAGAGCTAATACAAGACCAGAGATTTATGAATCATTAGAAAAGAAAGAGACTTTTGCAACTAGTGGGAATCGAGTGAAAGTCAGATTTTTTGGGGGAAAGGAATTTGACGAGAATTATGATGATTATGAAAAAATGGTGGTAGATGGTTACCTCAAGGGAATTCCAATGGGTCAATATTTAGGCGAAATTGCGGATCGACCTCAATTTGTTATATGGGCTGCAAAAGATCCCGAAGGAGCTAATCTCGATAGAATACAAGTGATTAAAGGTTGGTATGAAGATGGTGAACTGATGGAGAATATCATAGATGCTGTCGTCAGCGAGAAAGAGTTTGGTTCAGCTTCCGATGTGGTCAATTTCTCCACTGGAGAAATCAATCCAGAATTTGGGTCTGCAGTCCTGAGTACAGTTTGGGAGGATGAAGAATTCAACCCAGAACATCATGCATTTTACTATCTGCGAGTGCTGGAAGTTCCAACAGTTAGGTATACACATTGGGATAAAATAAGATATGGTACTGAGTACCCTGAAGATCTAAGAAAAACTATTCAAGAAAGAGCATGGTCGTCACCTATTTGGTATCTACCGTCTAAGAACAATTTGAAATGAGCGTATTACTCACAGGAGGAATAATCGGCGGTATAATAGGTGGATTGGGTGCAGCCTATTATTCAATTATCAAAAAACCCCATGGCTTCGTGGAATTCAAGACAGGACTAGTGTTAAAATTCACACCAGAATTTAAAGCTGGATCTAATCTCATCAATCTAAGGAATGCTTATGACGATATTTCCATAAAAGAAGTGAGGAAAAGAAAATTGACTGCTAACAATGAACAAATTAGCATTCCAACAAGGCATGGGGACGTTAAAAGTGAGGCATTTAAAGTTGCGGATGCAGAAAATAGGCCACTAATAGTTTTTATACATGGTGGAGGATGGTGTATTGGTAGCATAGATAGCTATAGAGAACAATGTATAAGAGTTAGTCAATCTTCAGGTTTATCTGTTCTTTCCCTAGAGTACTCTTTAGCTCCTGAATATCCTTATCCTCATGCTCTTGAAGAATGTCAAGATGCTGTAGAATGGATATTGAATAATAAAGAATTTCAATTTTGTGACTCTAGTAGAATCATCCTTATGGGAGATAGTGCCGGAGGTAATTTAAGTATAGCTGTCACCTATGATAGATTAAAAAAAGATGGTGCTAAAGGTATAGTGGAAGTTGTTCCAATTTATCCGGCTACAGACTGCCATAGTGAAAAAGGGGGCTCTTTCACAGATTTTGAGAAAGGATACTATCTTACTAAAATACTGATGGACACCTTTAATGAAGGATATTTTAAGAACGGAGGCGATACTACCTCTCCAATGGTTTCACCACTTCTTCATGATGACTTTGAAGGGTTTCCTGATACTTATCTCATCACTGCAGGATATGATCCATTAAGAGATGAAGGTGAAGCTTTTGCAGAAAAGCTAAAAAATAAAGGTGCCAATGTATTTGTGAAGAGGTATGAGGGCGCTGTACACGGCTTTTTTGCACTTGCTCTTTTTGGTAAAAAAGGACTTACTGCTGCAAAAGAAATGGGGGAGTATTTGAGAAAGAAGTATAACTGATTAACAAAAATATTAGATTGTCTTTTTCTGTATTATAGTTCTATGAGGATATGGAATCTCAATTCCTACATTGTCAAATTTTAGTTTAATACTTTCATACAAATCACAACCCATCACGAATGCATCAGAAGCATTATTAGCCCAGGCCCACGCTCTTAACTCAACAGCATATTCACCTAGATTTATTACCCTAACTGTAACAGGAGAATCTCCATTTTCTTTCTCAATAGGATCTCTGTGATCGAGGAATAAAGGATGATTGATGACTTCTTCTTGTATAATGGCACGAGCTTTCGAGAGATCCGATTCATAGCTAATGTTAAAATCTAAAAATTTGCATTTCTCATCATCGCCATGATCTGAATTGATAATAATCTCATCACTGATAATAGTATTAGGTATGATAATTCTTTTGTTTTCAAAATCTCTAATTACGGTATGCCTTAGTGTTATGTCTTCTACTATCCCAGAAAGATTTCTCACTTTCAGTCTATCGTTAATTCTGAAAGGCTTAAAAAGCACCAAAAAAATTCCGCTTATCACATTACTTAAAGCATGTTGAGCAGCAAAACCCACAGCCAAAGCAAGGACTCCAGCACCCGCCAATAGCGAATTGGCTAGAACTCGTAATTCTGGAATCTTATAGATTGCAATACTGAATCCTAAAGTATAAATCAGGGCAATTACTGTATGTCTGATGAATAAGTAATTAGTAGGATCGCTGTGTAGGTCTTCGCTGGATTTTGCAATTACCCTTTTGAATATTTTATTAACCCCAATTGCCAAAAGAAAAGTAACTGCGATTATTGCAATAAAAATTGTCCAATGATATACTGAATCTGGAATGCCCATGAGTGTAAAATTAGATTATAATTATGAGCTAAATGAGTTTTATGTTTGAAGAGTTTTATGTCAACAGCTGTGATTTATAATGAAGCATTTTCAGATTTTCCTATTTCTACTTGGCTTAATATTAATCTCTTGCCAACCAAAGAATACAGGAGCAACTCTTGATGAAACCATTATTAGAATTGCATTTGGCTCATGCGGAAGTCATCAGGAACCACTTCCACTTTTGAATGTTGCTGCGGATAAACAACTAGATGCTTTTATTTTTTTAGGAGACAACGTGTATGGTGATACTCGAGATATGGAAGTATTGCAAAAGAAGTACGAGATTCTTGGAAATAGATTAGAATTTAAAAAACTCTGGAACGCTACTACAGTATGGGCTACTTGGGATGATCATGATTACGGAGAAAATGATGCCGGAAGACATTATCCATTCAAAGAGGAATCTAAGAGGCTCTTTATGGATTTTTGGAAAATTGACCAGGACTCTGATCAAAGAAATCATAAAGGAATTTATGGTTCTGAATATTTAAAGAAAGGAGATATAAATGTGCAGGTAATCATATTGGATACACGAACATTTAGAGATGATCTTTTGCAAAGAGATCCGAAGGATAGTATTTTTCATAAAAACGACTATGTACCAAACATGGAAGCTGATAGTACATTCCTTGGTAAGGAGCAATGGATGTGGTTAGAAAATGAGCTAAAAGTCAATGCAGATATCAGAATAATCGCTTCAAGTAATCAATTCAGTCATGAATATAATGGATGGGAATCTTGGACTAATGTCCCATATGAACAGCAAAAAATGATCAACCTTATCCAGAAGACTGAAGCCAATGCAGTAATCTTCATTTCTGGTGATGTCCATTGGGGAGAAGTCTCAAAAATGTCCATAGATAATGGCTATCCCTTGTATGATGTTACTTCAAGTGGCATTGTCCAGACTTGGCACCACATTGAACCCAATAAAAATCGTATTGGTTCTGCAATTCCTCAAAATAATATTGGCTTAATAGAAATAACTCATACTAATGGGATTCAAGTAAAGATGAGTATCGTAGACTCTACCGCTTTACCAGTTGTTAGTAAAGTTGTTGATATAGATGAAATCAGTTTTTAAAAATAGATTTTAGTACCTCAGAGGTAGCATGTTGTACACTCCATTTTTTTTCATTGACATTTGATCTGACGATAGTCATATCTACCTTGTCTTTGATTCTTTTCTTTATTTCTGAAATGGCCTCATATTCGATCTTTTTATCAAGCCAAGTTTCATTTTGATCTCTTCTATTATCATTTAGATAGGTGCTTGTTGTTATAAGATTGAAATACTTCTCAATATCATTGAATATTTGATTCATCCCATCTCCAGTGATGGCAGAACAAACATGAACTAAACGTGACCATTTACTTGATTTAATAGGATTAAGATGCAATGCAAATTTGTAGGTATTCACAGTGTCCACTACCACATCTTCCTTGAATCTGTCTTTCTTATTCACAATGATAATATCTGCTACTTCCACTATTCCTCGTTTTATGCCTTGTATCTCATCTCCTCCTCCAGGAAGAGCCAACAGAAGCAATAAATCAGTCATATTTAGTATTTCTATTTCTGATTGCCCGACACCTACTGTCTCTACTAACATGACATCATATTTTGCAGCTTCACATAAGA